>JASHPM010000002.1 GCA_030038115.1 Acidobacteriaceae bacterium
CTGCTTCCTGCTTCCTGCTTCCTGCTGTCCTGTACCCTGTACCCTGTATGACCGCGCACCTCTTCTCGCCTTTGCAGATCGCCTCGCTCACCCTCCCCAACCGCATCGTGGTCTCGCCCATGTGTGAGTATTCCTGCGAGGACGGCTTCGCCAATGACTGGCATCTCGTCCACCTCGGCTGCCGCGCTGTCGGCGGAGCAACCCTGGTCTTCACCGAGGCCACCGCCGTCGCCGCCGAGGCGCGCATCAGCCCCCAGGATCTCGGCCTCTGGAAGGACGAGCACATCGCGCCCCTCGCCCGCATCGTCACTTTCCTGCACTCCCAGGGCGCGCGCGCCGGTATCCAGCTCGCTCACGCCGGACGCAAAGCCAGCACCTTCACCCCCTGGAAAGGCGAAGGCCTCGTTCCTCCCGATGCCGGCGGCTGGTCCAGTGTCCTCGCTCCCAGCGCCATCCCCTTCGCGCCCAACTACCCGCACCCGCACGAACTCGACCTGGCAGGAATCAGGAACGTCATCGCCGCCTTTCGCGCCGCCGCCCTCCGCGCCCATCGCGCCGGCTTCGACGTCATCGAAATCCACTCCGCCCACGGCTATCTGCTCCACGAATTCCTGTCGCCGATTAGTAACCATCGCGGTGACGAATACGGCGGCAGCTTCTCCAACCGCGTTCGCCTTCTCCTCGAAGTCGTCGCTGCCATCCGAGAAGTCTGGTCCCGCGAGCGTCCCCTCTTCGTCCGCATCTCCGCCACCGACTGGGTCGAGACAGAAAAGCCTGAAGGCAGCTGGGACCTCCCCCAGTCCATCCGTCTCGCCGCGCTCCTCCGCGACCGCGGCGTCGACCTCGTCGATTGCTCCTCCGGCGGCAACGTCCTCGGCGCGGCCATCCCCTTCGGCCCCGGTTATCAAACGCCGTTTTCTGAAGCCATCCGCGTACAAACCGGCATCCTCACCGGCGCCGTCGGCATGATCACCGACCCCGCCCAGGCCGCGCACATTGTCCGCACCGCCCAGGCCGACCTCATCTTCATCGCCCGCCAGTTCCTGCGCGATCCCTACTTCCCGCTCCATGCCGCCGCTGCTCTCGGCGAACCAGCTTCCTGGCCGGTGCAGTATCTCCGCGCCGCGCCCCCCAAATCCCCGGCCCGCACTCCCGTTGACGAAGGGAAGAACAAACCCTGATCCCTCATCTTTCTCTGCTCAGTCACAGTTACGTGTCCTATACTGCGACCAGAGAATCGCAGCCTTTCCTCTCGCAGATGCCCAAACACGCAGCTCAGCACCGCCCCCGGCACGAACCCCTCATTCCCGACAAACTGTATTTCCGCATCGGAGAAGTCGCGCGCCTCTGCGGCGTCGAAACCTACGTCCTGCGCTTCTGGGAAACCGAATTTCCGCAGATGCGCCCCAACAAAAGCGGCACCGGCCAGCGCCTCTACCGCAAGCGCGACGTCGAGCTCGCCCTGCGCGTTCGCCGCCTTCTCCACGACGAGGGATACACCATCGCCGGCGCGCGCCAGGTCCTCGCCCAGGAAGCGCGCGAGCTCCGCTCCAAATCTCCGCAGTTGCCCCTCATCGAAGGCGGAGCGAGCAGCGCCCGAACCAAAGCCAAACTCCAGAAGGTCCGCACCGAGCTCCGCGAACTCCTCGGCACCCTCTCCTCCCCACCCGCCCGCAAACCTCGCATCGGCTCCCGCGCCGATCGCAAGCTCTTCGACTAATAACGACCCTGGGGTGCCCCATCCTGGTCGCGCCCCAGATATGTCGAGCTATAACGAATGTCATCCTGAGCGTCACTGAGGCGAGCGCAGCGAGCCGAAGTAAGTCGAAGGATCTGCGGTTGTCTTTTGTACGTGCGAATCGGCGTAGAGTGTCTGGCGCTATTCTTGCTTTTCCGCCAGCCGCTTCGATTTCGCCAGCAGCGTCAGCGCGATCACCAGCAGCACCACCTGCAGTCCGATCACCACCCCTGCCATGATCCGGTGCCCATGCGTCGCCGTCAACGCCGGAACCGCCGCCAGCACCGCGACCATCGCCGCGCACACGACGCCGGCTCGCCGCAACCGCCCTGCTTCGCTCTTGTCTTTCGTCTGCAACGTGGCTCCGTGCCTTCCGTTCTCTGCCTTTTGCTACTCGCTACCGGCTACCAGCTTCCGGCTGTAACCTGCAACCTGTAACCCGCAACCTGTAACCTGTAACCTGTAACCCGTTCCCTGCCTCTCCGCCATGTTTTCCTGAACGCTGATCGCTGAACGCTGATCGCTGTCTTACCTTCCCCGCATTCCCCCCAGCATCCCCATCGCCCGTCGCTGCAACAATCCGCCGCCCTTCCCAATCCCCTTGAACATCTTCCGCATCTGCGCATACTGCCGCAGCAGCTGATTCACTTCCTGCACCGTGGTCCCCGACCCGTTCGCGATCCGCTTCCGCCGGCTCCCGGAAATGATCTCGTGGCGGTCCCGCTCCTTTTGCGTCATCGAGTTGATGATCGCCTCCACCCGCGTCAGCTGTCCCTCGTCCACCTGCCCCGCCATCTGTTGCATCCCCGCCAGCGGCCCCACGCTCGGCAGCATCTTCATAATCGACTCGAGCGACCCCAGCTTTTTGATCTGCCGCAGCTGATCGCGAAAATCCTCCAGCGAAAATCCGTCCCCGCTCAGCGCCTTCCGCGCGAACTCCTCGCTCTTCCTCTTGTCCAGCTTCTCCTCGGCCTTCTCGATCAGGCCCATGATGTCGCCCATCCCGAGGATCCGCCCCACAATCCGGTCCGGATGAAACGGCTCAAACGCATCCGGCTTCTCCCCCGTCCCGATAAACTTCACCGGCTGCCCCGTCACATGCCGGATCGACAGTGCCGCGCCGCCGCGCGCATCGCCATCCATCTTCGTCAGCACCGTGCCCGTCAGCGCCAGCCGCTGGTGAAACGCCTCCGCCGACTTCACCGCGTCCTGCCCCGTCATCGCATCCGCGACAAACAAAATCTCCTGCGGCCCCAGCAGCGCCTTCAGCTTCGCCATCTCCTCCATCAGCTGCTCGTCCACGTGCAAACGCCCCGCCGTGTCCACAATCAGCGTGTCGCATCCGGTAATCACCGCCTCGCGCCGCGCTTCCTTCGCCAGCCGCTCCACCAGCGGCGTCCCTGCGGGCTCACCTTTTTCGTCCCCTTCAAAAAGGTTCGCCTTCACCGTCTTCGCCACCACCCGCAGCTGCTCGCGCGCCGCCGGCCGGTACACATCGACGGACACCAGCATCGGCCGATGCCCGCCCTTCTGCAGCCACGCCGCCAGTTTGCCCGCCGTCGTCGTCTTGCCCGACCCCTGCAGGCCCGCCATCAAAATCACCGTCGGCGGCCGCGACGCAAACTGGAACCGCGCCACGTCCTTGCCCAGGATCGCGATCAGCTCGTCGCGCACAATTTTCACCACCTGCTCGGTCGGCGACAGCGAGGTCATCACCTCCTGCCCCATCGCCTTCGCGCGGATGTGCTCGATCAGCTCCTTCACCACGTTGAGGTTCACATCGGCTTCGAGCAGCGCCACGCGAATCTCGCGCAGCGCCTCCTGCATGTTCTCCTCGTTGACCGACCCCTGCCCCCGCAGGTTCTTAAACGCGCGCTGCAGCTTCTCAGAAAGATTCTCAAACATAGCTCAGACCCTCAGTTTACCGAACCCAACTCCCGCGCACCTCCGCCAGGCCCAGCTCAACCACCCTCGCGCGCTGTCATCCTGACGTCTCGCCTTCGCGAGACGGAAGGATCTGCGGTTGTTTTTCCTTGTCTCAGGCGCCTCACACCCCCCCCCGGCATACAATCGTCCCCAACCGGAGAAACCCATGAAGAAATCCCTTCTCGCTCTCTTGCTCGTCCTCTTTTCGCTCCCACTCTTCGCCCAGGGCGCGCCGCCGCAAGGCGCAGCCGACGCGCCCTACACCATGGAGTACTACTACAAAACTCCCTGGGGCCATCAGCAGGAGTTCCTCAACCTCTTCCTCAAAAATCACTACCCGCTGCTCCAGGCCATCCAGAAAACCGGCCGCATCCTCTCCGTCAAAATCGAAACCCCGGCCAACCACATGACCGAAGACGCGCGCTGGGACTACCGCGTCACCATCGTCTGGAAAAATTCCACCGTCGCCACCACCGCCAACCCCGACGAGGAAGCCCTGGTCAAACAGCTCTGGCCCGACCAGGCCACATACCGTGCCGAGGAGCAGCGCCGTTTCGAAATCCTCCTCGCCCACTGGGACCTGCCTGTCACCAACATCACGCCAAAGTAGCCTGACCTCTGCGCAACATCAGAAGATTGAATTACCTGGCAAAATCCATCCCCGCAAACCCAGCAGGCCCGGGTCGCATTCGTGCTCCGTCCGGGCAACCGCGCGTGAGCGGCCCGCTATCCCATCCATGTTCGTTCCATGAAACGGTGAACAACAAAAATCGATTTTTAGCGTCTATCCAAAGAATGGCAGCGTATTCGCCGCCGATCGACTGAAAGTCGATGTGAAGCTCGATATGAGAATCTCCCCCTCCCTTCTCCTGCGCTGGATGCGGCTCCGCGTACTGGCTGCCGCTGCGGCTCTCCTGTCATGCAGCCTCCCCGCTCTGGCCTCCCTGGGCGGCGATGTCGCCTCCGTCGAAGCGGATCGCGCCCACATGAACGCCACCACCAGCGTCACCACAACCGATAACTACGATGTTCATCAAATCCAGTCGCCCAGCGGAACCGTGGTCGATGAATACGTCTCCTCCACGGGAACGGTCTTCGCGGTCGCATGGCGCGGTCAGTTTGCCCCGGACATGCAGCAAATCCTCGGCAGCTACTTCAGTCAGTACTCCGCTGCGCTGCAGTCTCAGGAGAGGCACTACGGCCACCATCCCCTCAATATCCAGCAGTCGGGGCTGGTCGTGCAGACCGCCGGACATATGCGCGCCTATTTCGGCCGAGTGTACGTCACCGCCCTGCTGCCCCAGGGCTTCAACCCGGATCAGATTCAGTAACGCATTCCCCCGGAGTCCTCTGTGCGTAAGTTCCTGCTTTCAATTTTCCCGATAACTCTGGTGCTCGCCGTCGGTTGCGGCAGCAGCACTACCTCCACCACGCTTGGTTCCGGCTCGGGCGGCGGCTCCACTGGCTCCTCGAACGGCGACAACACCATGTCCATCGCCGTCAATGGTGGCCCCACTGCAAATCAGCCCGGTGGATCCATCTATGAGAACGCCGCCTTCGCCAGCGCAACCATCTGCGCTCCCGGCAGCACCACCAACTGCGTCACCGTCGATAACCTCCTGGTGGACACTGGCTCCCCCGGTCTCCGTGTTCTGCAATCCGCCGTCGCCTCGCTCGGCCTTCCCGCCGTCAACGCCTCCAGTGGCTCGGCCGCCTATGACTGCATTTCCTTTGTCGACGGCTCCTATCTCTGGGGACCCGTGGAGCAGGCCGATGTCACCCTGGGCGGAGAAACCGCGGACAAGGTGCCCCTTCAGGTCATCAGTAGCAGCACCACTGGTATCCCCAGCTCCTGCTCCAACGGCAGCACATTGAACGAGAACACTGTGGCCAGCCTCGGAGCCAATGGCATCCTCGGCGTCGGCTCGGAGCGGACCGACTGCTTCTACGAGGACCGCAGCCCCTGCGACCCAACCCTCGGTCTGTCCAGTCCACCCTATCCCGCCTACTACACCTGTTCCGGAAGCTCCTGCAGTCCGGCCTTCATCAGCGTGGACAACCAGGTCACCAACCCCGTCGTCCTCTTTCCCACCGATAACAACGGCGTCATCGTCGAGCTGCCATCCGTTTCGGGCAGTGCGGCCACGGTCAGTGGTTCTCTCGTCTTCGGCATCGGCACCGAGTCCAACAATCAGCTTTCCAGCTCCGCCACGGTCTTTACGCTCACCTGCGACGCGTTCACCACCGAATTCGAAAGCTCCACCTACGGCGTCACTAATGACAGCACCTGCGCAGGTCCCGCCAGCTTCATTGACAGCGGCTCCAACGGTCTCTTCTTCCCTAACGCCGCCGATATCCCCACTTGTCCAACGAACAGTCCGGTTGGAAACATCTCGGGCTTCTACTGCCCGACCTCGACTGAATCCTTTTCCGCCACCAATTCCGGCACCAACGGAGCATCCAAAACCACCAGCTTCAGCGTGGCCAACGCTGAAACCCTCTTCACCTCCAGCACCTCATCCGACGCCGCGCTCAGCGGCCTCGCTGGCCTCAACCCGACTGGCTATGGCTTCGACTGGGGACTCCCATTCTTCTATGGAGTCAACGTATATTCCTCTATCGATGGCCAGACCATGCCTTCCGGTCAGCCCGCAGCTCCGTGGTGGGCCTACTGATATTCCTGATCCAGGGTATTTCTGATCCAGGGTATTTCTGATCCAGGGTATTCCTGATCCCGGGCACCGTTATCTCCCGCGGCCCACTGGCCGCAGGCGCAGGAACACAACCACACCCATCGGGTCCGTTCCGTACACCGGCTGGAGCTGCAGTCCCGGTGTGTACGCCGTAACCTGAGCGCCCAGCGCCGTCTCGAAGTGCGGTAACAAAGGCAAGTCGCGGTCGTACCCGAAGGTGTACGCCTGCACCCTGCCCGCCGGTTCTTCCGTGAATCCCGGTGGAAGAGGCCGTTCTCCCAGCAGAAGCTCGTTCGTGCGATCCACGTCTTCCACCCGCGTCCACGCATAGTTTTCCGTGCGGAAGCGCACCGTCGACTCGAACAGGCAGCTGTTTTGGATCACGTTGTCCGGGATCGACCGCGTCCGTCCCCACACGGCCGCGCTCACCCAATTGCCGTGCGCGCCAAACGGCCGGTTGTACATCGCCGACGCCGTCGTGCGCGCCTGGTCCTCACCTGGAAACAGCTGCTCCGGGCTGTGCAGCCGTCCCCACGAAACCTGCCCGCTCCAGTTCTGTCCGGGCTGCACCGTCACCCGCGTCGACCATGAATCCACCGCTCCCTGCTGCACCTCCCAGCGATGTTCGTCGGGCTCCCGTCCGTGAAATCCGCTGGCTTCGATCCCCGCCCATCGGTACGCGAGCCCCGCTGTGATCACGTCGTCCGAAATGTGGGTCGAGTCCTCCTGATGATGCCCGAGCGTCGCCACCGGGTCTTCCAGCGCCGACGCCCGATGCGGAAACGCCACCGGCCCCAAAGCTGGATCGCCCACCGGAGCCGCATAAACACTCAGCAATACCCGATCCGAAAGCGACAGATCGTAGAGCGCGGCCGCCTCCATGATGAAGTCGTGCGGATGCTGGCCATCCACAATGGGATTGCCATATGCCGTCTCGCCCTGCTGGAACAGCAGCGGATACTGCCGGCCGGTAATCGTCGCCGGTTCGAGGCTCAGCATGCTGCGCAGCGTCAGCTCGCCGCGCCCCCAACTCCGCTGCGCCATCGCCATCCACCAGTTCGTCGAGAACAGCTTGTCCCCGCCCCGCGGGCTGGTCTGCTGGATATCCGCAACGAATGCATTGCCGTGGAACATCGTCATCCAGTTCCCGTGCATGCTCATCCACATCGGCTGTGGAACTGAGTTCGGCTCGGCGCTCGTTCCCGAGGTGTCGTGGCTTTCGATCTCCTCTTCGAGCGTGTGCGGAACCCCTCCCATCTGCATCTGCGCGTGCGCCTGCGCACACCCAGCCAGAAGCACCAATGCAGCCCAATAAACCCTCATGCTTTCCTCGCGGAAAACCCGCGCCCCTGCGTGGACCACGGGTTCGGTTCTGAAATGTTCGGGTCGAAGACGCTGAACGCGCGTCCCCGTCACGCAGCGAGGAGATGCAAATCAGATGCGGAGAACCGCAGGTGGGTCTGGTTCTCCAGGCGAAGCGACACCATCCGGCACCAGTGTCCGGAACGCGCCCATCATGCGCGGCAATAGCGCCGCCCGGAATTCCGCTGCACCGCAATCGCCGGCGCCAGCGACTCTCTGTTTAGAAAGCTCGCCGGCACAGCCCACTCCGTCTGCGCGATCGGCTTCCGTCACGCCTTGAGTCACCGCACAGCACGTGCTTGTCTGCTCGGCGCAGCACGGCCGCATGCAGGCCGTATGGAAAGCGGGCCCGAAACAAAGCACCGCCCCCAGCAACCAGCATGCCATCCGGAATGCGAAGGAAACGCTCTTCAGGGTCGAGCCTCCCTGTCCAGGAATACTGCGGTGCGCGGCCTTTTCGGCGAACCAGCGCGCCTCGCCTCTTTCGCACGCAGGCCGTGAGCCCACCGTATCTTACTTGTTCTTGCTCAGTTTGTGCTTAATGTCAGGCCAGAATTCTTTTATCAGGTAGGTAACGGTATCTTCGCCCACCTGCGTCGCCCAGGTGCTGCCTGCATTCGCCAGGGTTCGATCGGAACCGATAAACTGCCGGTCCGAAGCCGGGCCCACAACCGTACTCCTGGGATGGTAGCTGTAGCTGGAGATAGCCGCCGCAAAAGCGGCGCCGAAAATCTCGGAGTAGTTGAACTGAGAGTGCCCGGAATCGGTCCGGGTCACTAAAATTCGACTCACGGCATAACCTGTGCGGTGTCCAAATCCGCCCTCGCTCGACTGATAAAAGCGCGGGTCCTGATGGAGGACGGATGGAAAAACCGCGCCCACCATGAAGTTCTCGATGGTGCTGTCGGCTGCTGTCGTCGCATAGCGCTTTCCGTAGGCCGCCCAGCCCTGCCCATAAGCCGGTTCTCCGTCGCTCGCCTGGCTGATGGCCGATAGCAGCCCCCACCAGGGATACTCGACGGGATCGAATGTGCCCAGCGCCACGACCTTGAATTTTTGCTTGGCCGTGAGAGGCGGCAGCTTGCCGCCGTTCTTCAGCGTCAGGAAGTTGGGCAGAGTGTAGAAGAGCCTGTCATTTGAGGTCCCGGGCACCTTGCCCTGCGTGTTCGCATTCTGGCCGCTGGAAGAAGA
>JASHPM010000277.1 GCA_030038115.1 Acidobacteriaceae bacterium
CATATAGATTTGCCGGGTCTGCAGGCGAAACGAGAGATGACAAAGCAGTTAAATCCGGCACGCTCAAAATCCGCAACACGGAAAAGCCTTCCAGGGCTGCGAAGCTAGCTGGGATGAGAGTGCCGCGCGTTCTATCAAGGCCACGCGAGCTCCGGCTCGCCCAAAGACCGGATACATTTGCTCAGACCCAACCGGCATTTTCACTCTTCGCTTGCGTCGCAGCGGCGGACCATACATTCCGTGCGGCTGCCCGGAACACGTTTGCACCCCCAGGTGTTCTCCGACGGCGCATCATTGCGGACAACTCCCCGGAGGCGTCGGTCCGAAGGTGGGATTTGCCAGATTGCTGCCGGTTGGGTTGCTGGCGCTCAGATTGTAGGTGACGCTGCTCGGATTGGGTGGACCCTTCAGGCGCGCAATGCAGTTGTTGGAATTCCCGGAGACCTGAGGGTTGGACAGGTTCAGGACCACCGTAGAATTTCCCTGAGAATCAACGCCGGTCACCGTAATTCCCTGGATGTCCCAGTTGTCATCGGTTTCCAGGCCATTGTTGTGCTCGATCAAATTGATGGTGATCGTCCCGAGCTGCTCCACTGTCTCCGCCGTGGTCAGGGAGAACTGTTGAGCGCTGCTGGTCCAGTTGCCCCAGTCCTGCTTTCCATTCTGGTCAGTTGCCGAGCCGCCGTTGGCGCACACCGCGTCCGGCGCGGCATTGTTGGAGGGTTTCAGGCAGATGGACGGCTCGTCCGGGAAGGTTGCGGTTAGCTCCGTGTCGCTTCGGGCATCGTCATTGCCCGTAGCAATGTTGATATTCAGCGAGGTGAAGGGTGTTGCGGAGGCGGCTGCCGCCGCGGGAGCCACGTAGAACGCATGTTCTCCCGGAGTGTCATGGAACCCCGACATGCTGGTGACCGGGTTGGCCAGCGCTCCGTTGGCGAAGCCCGTCAAATCCTGGTCGCTCCAGCTGGAGTTGTTGTAAAAGAGCTGATGCACATGCTGATTCGTCGCTACGAAGGTGGCGTGCTCCCCCGCCGTGTCGAGGAAACCGTCAACGCCGCTGTCGAGGTTGGCCAGGGAGCCGTTGGTGGTGGACGTTAAGTCCTGGTCGGTCCAGTTCCCATTGTCGTAATACAGCTGGTGAACATGCTGGTTGGTGGCCACGAAATATGCATGCTCTCCGAAGCTGTCGGAGAATGCGGCCAGGCCGGTGCCCGGGTTAGCCAGGGCGCCGTTGGTCGTAGCAGTCAGATCCTGGTCGGTCCAGCTTGAATTGTCGAAGTAGAGCTGATGCACATGCTGGTTCGCCGTGAGGAAGTACACATGTTCACCATAGCTGTCGGAGAAACCAGCCATGCCGGTGCCGGAAATGGCCAGGGCACCGCTGGCGGCGGAAGTTAGATCCTGGTCGGTCCAGGCGGAATTGCTGTAGTAGAGCTGATGCACGTGCTGGTTGCCGTCCACGAAGGTCGCATGCTCTCCATAGGAGTCGGAAAAGCTGGACATGCCGGTGTCGGGGCCGGCCAGGGCACCGTTGGTGGTGGCCGTCAGATCCTGGTCGGTCCAGTTTGCATTGTCGTAATACATCTGATGCACGTGTTGGTTCGGGGCCACGAAATACGCGTGCTCTCCATAGCTGTCAGAGAAACCGGCCATGCCGGCGCCCGGAGCGGCTTGGGCGCCGTTGGTCATTGAGGTTAAGTCCTGGTCGCTCCAGCTCGCATTGTCGTAATAGAGCTGATGCACGTGCTGATCGGTCCCGACGAAGTACGCGTGTTCTCCGAAGCTGTCGGAGAAACTGGCCAGGCCGGTGCCCGGGTTGGCGAGGGTGCCGCTGGTCGTGGCCGTCAGGTCCTGGTCACTCCAGCTGGCGTTGTTGTAATACATCTGATGAACGTGCAGAGGAAGAGGGGTGACGTTGACGTAGGCGCGGATCGAGTTGTTCCCCGTGGCCGCCAGATCGCTCGGAGCTGTGCCCGACGCCCAGATCTGGAGCAGCCGCGCTCCGCCGACAGCGAGGCCGTTGTAGTCGCCGTACTTCGGAATCCCTGAGGCGGTGTTGCACGAGAGGCCGCCGGAGCAGGCATGGACGAAGTCACAGCGCGTATTTGTGCTGCCGCAGAAGCCGGCCTCCTGCGGCTGCACGGTACATTGCGTGGCGTCCTGCGGCTCGCGGGTTCCGTTGCCCCAGCCGCTGGCGCATTGCGGGTCGTCGATGCCCGTGAGATCAGTTTCGGATCCCGCTGACAGAACGCCGCCCGCCGAAGACGCGTTACTGTCGAAGTAGCGAGTGAAGTCGTCGGGATCGGAGGAGGTGCTGCCCGCAAAGCGACGGTCGTACCAGCCGAGATACGCTGTGCCGGACCAGGTCCCCAGCCACGGCATGAAGCGAGTTGCGGTGATGTCGCTGTTGATCAGAACCGGCACGCCCCACTTCACGCCGCCGTTGTGCGATTCAGCCACCACGATGTCCTCACCGGACAGGCTGGCGTTCATTTGCGCCCAGGATATAAAGACGTGCTGGGAGTCGTTGTCGTCCACCACCACCGTCGGGCTGGCCAGCGTGTTGCCGTCGTTGCAGCGGTCGAGTCCGGGAATCGCTCCATTCTGGCAGGTGGATCCAATAACGTCGGAGAAGTTGATGGTCACAGGGAAGCCGGACTGCTCGGCGAGGCCCGCGTCGCAGCTGCTGAACTTATCGAGAATGATCTGATTCGGCCAGTTCCGGGAGACCTCATAGACCATTCCGTCTCTTCCGACGGCGGCCCGCGGATACCCGAAATTGCCGCTGTGGGCGTCCACCGGGGTCGTGCTCCAGGTGGAGCCGCTGTTCGAGGAACACGCGATCCGCGAGACGAAACTGCCGGTCTCCTGCCAGACGACGTAGAGACGGTCCTGATTGGTGGACGAGAAGTTCCAGCGGTCGGCCACGATATGAGGCTGATCGACATTCGTTCCGGAGTTGGTACTGGTGGGACGGCGATCCACTGCGAGCGCGAGATAGTTGAATTGGGCGCCGTTGCTGGGCGCTGTCGAGCTATACAGCGCGACGAACTGGCTTCCCAGCTGGCCGAGATAGAAGTTGCCGCTGGGCCCCCAGGCCACCGTGCAGTCGCCGTCCAGACCGCTGGGGACTTTCGTGTTTCCGTTGGCTGACGTTCCGCAGACATTACTGCCCGTAAACGATGCTCCGCCATTGGTCGAGTACGAGATGCCGCAGGCTGCGTCGGTCACGAAATCCTGGCCGTTGAGTGATGCGGTCGCTTCAATCTCGCCTGCTCCCTGCACCTGAATTGACCCGCTGCCGCCCGTCGGTCTGTGTCGCGGCTGAGGTTGCAGCCCGGCTGCGGACGGCGGCCGTGCAGGCGCGTGCACCTGAGGAGCCACGGGCGCGGATTTCATCGGAGCGCTCTGGAGTTCGTGGAGTTCCTGTTCGGACTGGGTTGGGTTGGCCTGCGGGGCGGTCAGCGTACGAGCCATGGCCATGGACTCGTCCGCCAACTGCGGATTCGCGCCCGGCTGCAGCAGAGTCTGAAAGCGAATCAGGAAGTCGCCAACAGCGACCGCTGTGAGCACCTGGGTGGATGTCTCGGGGCCATGGAGAGGCACCTGATCCTTCTCCTGCTCGCCGGGATGCTGGAAGGGTGCGACGACCTTCCATTCCAGCGCGGGCCATCCCGCAATCAGCGCGAACGTGGATGCGCTCGGGTACTGCGTGCGCAGGGCTGTCAGCCGCTGCAGCGCCTCGGCGTGGGAGATGCGCTGTTCGATCTGGATCACCATGGACGCGTTCAGCTTCCCCTCGGTGCGATGTTCGAGCGTATAGCTGTTGCGCGTATCCTGGATTGCCGTCCAGTCGCTGGCCACGGTGACGGTTATTCCCCGGGCAAGGGTGATCGTTTCGGCTGAGGCGGCCATGGAAACAGTTGAGAGAAGAGCAATGACCGCAAACGTGATCAGGTTTCGTGGGTTCATGGAGAGTCCTCCGGGGATTGAGGATGAATCCCCGCCGGGGGCGTTTTGTGGCCCTGCTGCTCAGGGATTGCTGTTTCGCATACAACTGAACGGCTCAACGGCTATGAACGAAGATCCCAGTTAGAGCGACGACCAGCGAATCGGAGCAGGAGAGAATGTGAATTCGCGGAAGATACGTCCACAGCACTCTGACGTCCCTCCGTCGGACTTGGGCTGGGCAGTTACGCCAGTCACGTGAGGGGGAGAGTTCGGTCCGACGGCACGCCTGTCTCAGCAAGAGGGAAGACAGCGTAATGCGCCAAAGAAGAATCTGTCAATCGGAGATTTTTGACGTGCCAGGTTCCAATTCGCTGATCACGGCGCCGGATAAGCCACGGCTGAAAACACCGGAACCAGGCGGTTCAGCTTCGGATTGTTTTTCTCGAAATCGTCGGGGTAGTACGCGAGGTTCAGCGCGCCTTTATCCTCCAGCATGCGCATCTCCTTCGCGAACTGGTCCGCCGCAATTGGTTTTTTCGTCCGCCAGTCCACCGACTGCATCTCGAATACCGTTGCATGGATCCCGTTCGGCTCCGCAGCCACCCGGCTATACAGCCTGTCCAGCCAGGCATCCGGCTTCTTCGCGTTCTCCATTTCCGGCATCGCCATCAAGGCAACCGTGTTGTAGCTCGACAGGAACGCCGGCAGCGACTGCGCATACCACGTTTCCGCATCCGGATTGAGCACCGGCTCGGCAAACAGGTTCCGCACCGTCGCGAGTTGGGGGCTCCAGTCCCGCACGCGTGCCGCCAGCTCATCGGTGAACTCAATCAGTGACTGTGTCCTCTGCGGCCCCGGTGCAGGCGCATTCGGTCCAAGCTCATCCGTGTCCCGCAGAATCGCGTCATCGCTGAACAGGATTCCCGCCACCGGAGCCGCTCGTCCCAGGTCCTCATATATTTCGCCGACGACCTTTCGTGTCTCCGGCAGGTACGGGTTCAGTCGCACAGGGCTTTCGGCGGATACGCCTGGTTTCGGCCGAATCTCAAGCCGCGCCTGGGCGGCCTTGTCCGGCAGTTGCCACGCCAGCACCGGCATCCATGCGTAGACTTCCACCCCGCAGCGCGTTCGCAGCTGCCAGGCCACTCGCGAAAACAAATCTGCGCGCATGGGCAGCTCACGATTCGGAAAATACAACTCACTCGGCGCGCCTGTGCCATCCGGATCCGCATAGGCCTGCAGCCAAACCTGGGTCGCACCGATCTTCCGGATGCGGTCCAGCAGCCTGCCCAGGTTCCGCTCCTGCTGGTCCCGATTGGGATCGTACACGTAGTCGAGGTCTACCTGGACCGCGCGTACGTTGCTCCTCATGTCGAGATGATGCAGCGACCAGACCAGGTCGCTTGCCGTGGGATTCTTCGTCATCACCAGCCGCGGAATCGCCTCAAGCCCCGTCACACCGAACGGCTTGTTCGGAAACGTCACCGGCAGCCCCAGCGTGAATGTCACCGGCATGCCCAGCGTTGCCGCAATCGAGTCCGCCTCCTGGGTATAGGCCCCGTAGGGCCACAACACTGCCCGCGGCGCCCGTCCCAGCTCTGCCCTGATCTCCTCGGCGCTCCGCGTCAGGTCCGCGCGGATACGCGCCTCATACTCCTCGTCCGTCTCGTAGCGGCCGGTCTTCGCGTTATACGCATGGGCCTGCACCGCCGGAATCACGTTGCCCTGCGGATTCGCCACGATCCCGTGGTGCAGGTCCCCCGTGTGCGATGCAATCTCCACGAGCCCACTGTTCTGCATTTCGCGCAGCTCCGGCCAGGTGGCGAAGTCCGCTCGTGTGAACTGCCGGAATCCGTAATCCACGGTACCCCCGGCAGGCAGATCGGTCCATGCTCCCACCACAGCCATCACGGCGTGATACTGATACGCCTTTAGCAGCGGAAAGACCTTCGTGTAGGCGCTCTGCAATCCGTCGTCGAAGGTCAGCAGCACCGGCTTATCAGGCAGTTGCACTCCCTTCGTCCGCGCATCGATGAGTTGCTGCAGGCTGATGACGTGATATCCATGCACCCACAACCAGTCGAAATGCGATGCCAGGTTCCGCGTACTGATCGCATACTGATCCGCGTCGAGTTGCCGGCTCCCTCCCGCGCTGATTTCCAGCGACGACTCGGCGCTGCCGCCGGCCGGGATCGGCGCGCCTCCCACGTCGTCCCGCACATCGTGGTAGCACAGCACCACAACATTCGAGCGCTGCCCCTGCGCCGAGAGCCCCGCAAGTAACAGAATCCCGGCCAGTGCGACCGCCTTCATTGCGCACCCCATGTCAGTCCGAAAGTCAGATCGGTATACGGTTCGTGGCTGCCGTCGTAAGGTTGGCTGTTCCACGTCATCTTCCCGAAGAACCCCAGGCGGTGGCTCACTTCCCAGTGCTGCGCATAGCTCGTGGAGAAGGCCGCACCGAACCCGTAGTTCTGTTGCCAGTATGGCGCTGCGTTCACCGTCACTTCGTGCCGCAGACTGCGCTCATAGCGCCGCCAGGTGGTCCATTTCAGGGTCGTCTGCGGGCCAAGCGAGAAATCCCGCGCGGGATTGAAGTACAGCCGGTCCTCATTCTCGGAGTTCGACGATGTCCATACCTGCGGAGTAATGTCGATCTGCAGTCGCGGACGCGTCCATACATTCTGGTTCCACCCCCCGGAGATGGCCGTCCTCTGGTTCCCGTCGCTGTACAGTTGCCTCTGTACCCCCGCGGTGATCGAACGCAGCTCGCTCTGCCTCCATTCCACGGTCGCGCTTCCGCTGCGCGCGTGAATGCCCGCAAGCTCGGCGATCAGCTGCACATTCATTATGTCGTCTGTGTCTCCCTGCGCTCGAACCGTCCAATGGTCCCCAACGTTCAGTTCTCCTCCGGCGCTCACCGCGGCCTGCGCTCCGGCTGTGCCGCTGTCCCCATCCACTTCCACCCAGGCTGACTGTCGATCGTAGTTGTAGCTGAGTCCAGCGCCGGTGCGCGCCCGGTAATCGTTGCCCTCTCGGAACTCGCCCGTCTCTCCGAGCGCATGCCCATACACTCTCCAACGGCTGTCGATCAGCGGGCTGTAGAGGTGCGCCTCGGATTGTGACGAATTCCCGAGGTACTGCCCGTTCGACCACTCATAGCCGCCGGATACGTCGGCTTGCCATCCGTATTCGACCGCTCGGTCTCCCTGGAAGCGTTGCAGCGCCAAACTGTTTCCTTCGCGGAGCAACAAAGGCCCCAGCAAAGCGTTCGCCTCGTCGCGCCGTCCCGCACCTTCCAGAATTTCTGCGTCCTGCAGAACTGGAAGATCGTCCCCCTGCTCGAAGCTGTCCGCAATGCGCTCCTCGCGGATCGCCAGCAGAGGCCATCCCCGCGCCAAATACGTCATGGCCATCGCCCGTCCCACGGCCGGATTGCCGGGCGCCTGCGCCAGCAACGGCGTCAGCCGCCGCTGCTCTTGGTCGGGCATGCCGGCAAATCCCCGCATCTCCGCCGCCTGGATGCCGAGATTCGTGTGCAGGCTGTTGCTCTGGGGAATCTTCAGCCCCGCCGAGCGGACTGCCGACGGCGCATCCTCATACGAACCGTCGATGGTTCGGAAGCTCTGCGCAATGTGCTCCGCTTCGAACTGGGCATATGCCAGGCTGCCGCGCAGATCGCCGTCGTTGGGCGAGCGCTCCACGAGAGCCCGGTACAGCGCCTCGGCCTCTTCCGGGTGATGCAGCGCCAGATACGCCTCGGCAACCCGGCTCAGCGCGTAGTCCGGAACCGTCACTTTCATCCTCCGCAGTTGCTCCCACAAAAGCACCACGTCCCGCATCCGATGAAGATCCGACAGGACCAGCAATTGATCGCTCTCGGCCTGTCTCCAGACGGCGTCCCCGGCATGGGAGCGAGCGATGACGTCGTCCAGCTGCGCCAGAGCCTCATCTCCTTCGGTCTTCCGCTGTGCCCACTTCTCGTCGCTCGAATCCACCCACCGTACCCGTTCCGCGCCTGCTGCTGCTTCCAGCCGCAGGTGTTCCTTCGCATCTGTCTGCTCGCAGAGTTGGTCGCCCAGCGTATTGCCGCCTGTTTCCGACACCGCTTCCGCCAGCTGGCACTTCAGAGCCGGACTGTCCGCCGGTTCCTGTTCCATCTGTTGTTCGTACATCTTCATCGCACATGCGAAATCCAGTTGCCGCATGCACAGGTACGCTTCCCCTGTTTCCACGTCCCGCTCGCTGCCGTAGTCGCGCAGTAACGGTTGCATGAGAGTATTCGCCTCGCGATAACGGCCCTGGTCCGTCAGGACCATCGCGAATCCCAGCCGCGGCTGCCAGCGTTCAGGAGAGGCGGTCTCTGCCCTGCGAAAAAGATCCAGAGCCAGCTCATACCGATGGAGGTTCCGCGCCGAACGCGCCGCCGCTTCAACCACTCCGGCATCGTCCTTCGGCGTCCGGGCCCGCTCGAACAGTTCCACCGCGTACTCGTCATTCCCGGCCCAGTTCGCCACGATCGTCGTATCCGCCAGAAGCCGCGGGTCGTCCGGATAGCTCCGTATCAGCACCTGCAGCATTGCGAGGGCGCCTTTGGCATCGCCCGCTCTGGCTTTGGCCACCGCAGCTTCCCGCTCCGTCCGCGGCGCTGTCGCCGTTTCCGCCGTACCTTGTGCCGCGGCGACAACCAGAAACAGGACGAAGGCCGTCCACGCCGCCCATATCCTCATCACTCGCCGCAGTTCCCTGCAACGAACCAGCTTCCCGTCGGCATGCGCGCGAATTGTCATGCGAGGTCCCGCCGGATATGCCAGGTCTGCACCTTCGGAGGTTTACGAATCATCGCCGGAAGGGTGTAAACGGAGGTGATGATCGCCATCATCATCCAGTAAAGAAGCGGATAGAACACGGCATCCGGCGCTGACCACAGAATCTCCCGGTCGTACCGCTGGTCGACCCACGCGCCGATGATCAGCTGCGCCAGGCAGGTCGTGGCGATTGCCATACCCCAGAAATTCGGGAACGGCGAGGCCCCGCGCGGGTTGTATCCCGACGCTATGCAGATGATCCAGAAGCTCGTCATCAGGACGAACACATACGACCACAGAATCGACCCACACGACTCGTAGTAAATCGGCCACATCCGCCGCAGCTTCCACCGAAAGGGGATCTCCCGGTGCCGGATCAGCGCCTGGGCCAGACCCCGTGTCCACCGCCGCCGCTGCTTCCACAGATCGCGGATGTTCAGCGGAACCTGCATCCACACCACCGCACGCGGCTCATACCGGATGTCCCAGAACTGCATCTGCAGCCTCCAGGTCAGGTCCATGTCTTCGGTCGCCATGTGCGACGAGAATCCTCCCAGATCCAGCAACGCGGTCCGCCGCACGGCAAAGATCGCCCCCGAGACCGTAAGGATGCGGCCCAGCACCCGCTGCGCTCGCCGCTGCATTGAAACGATGGATGAGAACTCGATCGCTTGCAGATGCTGCAGCAGCGATGTCCGGTTACGAACCCTTGGATTTCCCGTCACCGCTGCCACCCGTGTTCCCAGAAAATGCGGGACCATATGCAACAGCACGTCGGGCGAAACGATGATGTCGCCGTCGATGATGAGCAGGATTTCTCCGCGACACACGGGCAGCGCGTCGTTCAGGCCCATGGCCTTGCCCTCATTGGTGGTTTTGTTGAGCAGGCGCACCCGCGGATCGTGGAGAAACTTCCTCGTCTCCTCCGCGGTCTGATCGGGGGAGTTGTCGTTGACAATGATGATCTCGAAGTCCGGATAGTCCATCGCCAGAAGCGCACTCAGCGTTTGCTGAATGGTCGCTTCTTCGGCGAAGCACGGAACGACCACTGAGACAAACGGATATGGTCCTTCCATCTGTATCGGCGCTTCTTCCTGCCGCCGGCGAAAAAACAGTGAAAGGGAAATCCACAGCCAGCTCATGAAGATCGGATAAGCACCGTAATACTGGAGCGCAATTGCATAGAGGGTCGAGTGATCGATTGCTCTGAAGTATGGCCACAACGACCTCAGCAGTTCTCCCATCGGACCGGCTATCCTATCCCTCGGGCGCCGCGGCGTAGAACTTGCAATTCCCGTTGATCGAAACAACAATCTCCCTGCTCAACAATGACCTTTCATCCAGGAATAACTGGCGTCCCAGATGATCCCTCGAAAAGACCGGAGAAGTGTATCGGGTAATGAGTCCGCGTCCGCCTTGTGCCGCGAGGCGTTTATTGTGTGCGATCCAGAAGTGAATGCTGGCGTGGATTAAAAGCAAACTCGTCACCAGGATGACGACAAACACCAGCTGTTCCTTCCTAGGAGTCTGGTAGGAGACGTGTACCCACTCGTAACCAAACAACATCCACCCGCATCCGGCAGAGATCCGGCGGAGATAGGGGTACAACCAGGCTTTGCGCTCGCCAATCCCTGGCCGGGTCAGACTTCCGTTCCCCGGGGCGCAGATTTCTCCGTTCGTCATGTGCTGTGAGGCTCCGCTTTCGGTGGGTAACTCCTTGAATCCTAGCGTGCACACAAGGCTGTGCAAATGACGACCTGGTCCTGTCTCCGTCCCACCAATGTGGGGACCCCGACCAGAAGTTGCAGAGTGCGTCAGCAAGGCTTCCGGGCAGCGAAAAGCGTCTGGACCTGGGCGAGAATCCTGTTCGAATCCGTACAACTGGCAAATTACCTCAGTACCCTTATCTGTTAATGGGAATTGCCGTCGGAGAGCGGTCCCACAGGACTGCATCCTCCGCCCTCGACCGCCTTATAATCGGCTCAATTCCCGCCTGTCCGCCGATGAAGATCATCCGGTTCCGCAACTCGAATACGTCTGCTCCCGTCTGACTCGCCGGAAGGGATTAGACAAACTTGGATAACGAAATCCTGGAAAAGCTCAGGGAGGTTGTCACCGAGGAGTGGCGGACAAGTCACGCGATCGCATACGAGTTGGGCGAACCGCTGCTCAAAGTCCTCCCTGCTCTTCGGGGACTCGTGGCCGAGGGCGAGATCGAGGGTCAACGCGGCCGATGGCGCAGGATCGGCACCCTGCCACGAAACAACATCCACTGAGGACT
>JASHPM010000278.1 GCA_030038115.1 Acidobacteriaceae bacterium
GCGGTGCTGGTGGAGGTGTTCTCAGCAAGTGCCTGGGGAACACGTGCCATCCGCAATCTGGAAACGAAGAGATTGTCAAATCGGAAGGAGACAACTGTATGTGCTGGCGGTCACAGGAGAGTGTGACGGGAATTGTGATGGCGATCACAAAGCGACAAAACGGGCATAAAGGAGAGGGCGCAGAGCATCGGGAAGGACTTTTCAGGCGCGATCTGACAAGGGCATCGGTCCTATTGAGCCCACTGCCTGCGGCGCCGGTTTTCTGGAGTGCAATGATCGCCCGCTGCGGAGCAAATATCGCTGAGGGTTGCGAGGCGTGAGGCACGGAACTGTGGGCGGGGAATTTGCGTACCCCTTGACATTCGACAAGAACCCAGGCGATGCTGAAGTCATCTGTTGTCGAACGTCGAGGGGAACGATGCCGCCATCCGCAGATCTGCTGCAGGGAACGCTGGACATGCTGATTTTGAAGTCGATTGCGCTCGAGCCGGAGCATGGCTGGGCGATCGCGCAACGCATCCAGCAGGTTTCCAACAACGTGCTCACGATTGGGCAGGGGTCGCTGTATCCGGCGCTGCATCGGCTGGAATACAAAGGGTGGATTCGCGCGCACTGGGGGGCTTCGGAAAACAACCGGCGTGCGCGGTTCTATTCGCTGACAGCCACGGGACGGAAGCAGCTGGATGCAGAGCTGGAGAACTGGGACCGGCTGACGGGAGCCATCAATCTGGTGCTGGAGAGGATTTGAAAACGGCCAGTAGCCAGTAGCCAGTAGCGAACAGCAGGGAGTGGTCGTCGATGATCGGTGAGATTTGGTCGCGCATGAAGTTTTTCTTTGCGGGAAAACGGCGCAGCGAAGTGGATGAGGAGATCCAGTTCCATCTGGAACGCGAAACGGAGGCGAATATGGATCGAGGGATGGCGCCGAAGGAAGCACGGAGGAAGGCGGCGATTGCGTTCGGAGGGCGGGAGAGCGCGCGGGAGCAGTGCCGCGAGGAGCGGCCGAGCTGGCGGCTGGAATCGGTGTGGCGTGATGTGCGGTATGGAATCCGGGGGCTGGGGCGCAATCCGGGATTTGCGACGGTGGCGGTGCTGACGCTGGCGCTGGCCATCGGGCTGAACACGACGATCTTCAGTTTGCTGGACCAGGCGCTGATGAGCGCGCTGCCGGTGAAGAATCCGGAGCAGCTGGTGGTGCTGAGCTTCGCGGGATCGTCGCCGGGGCACACGCACTCGTCGGGTGGAAACGACGCGGCACACCATCACGAGTTTTCGTACCCGATGTACAAGGACCTGCGCGATCAAAATAAGGTGCTCAGTGGGCTGATTGCCGCGGAGCCGGCCCAGGTGGGGCTGACGTGGAACAACCGCGCGGAGAGCCAGAGCGCGGAGCTGGTGAGCGGCAATTATTTTGAGACGCTGGGCGTGGAGCCAGCGACAGGGCGGTTGTTTACGGCAAGCGACGAGACGGCTCCGGGCGCGAATCCGGTGGTGGTGCTGAGCTTCGATTACTGGAGGACACATCTGGCGGAGGCGCCTGTGGCGGGCAAAACCCTGCTCGTGAATGGAACGCCGTTCACGATTACGGGCGTGGCGGCGCCAGGATTTCGCAGCATGGTATGGGGGCGCAGGCCGGCTGTTTTCGTGCCGATCACGGAACAAAAAGTGGTGGAACCGGACTGGGATCTTCTCGGCGATCCCCAGTCCTATTGGATCGATCTGGAGGGGCGGCTGCGGCCGGGAGTGACCGTGGCGCAGGCGCAGGCTTCCCTGAACACGCTGTATCTTTCACTGCGCCGTGCGGAGTTTACGCTGCAGCACGACCAGTCGGCGAAAGCGCGGACGGCGTTTATCGACAAGGCGCACATCAATGTGGACGGGGGGGCGAAGGGATTCTCGCCGCTGCGCGGGGATCTGCAGATGCCACTGACGATCATGATGGCGATGGTGCTGCTGGTGATCGCGATGGCGGTTGTGAATGTGGCGAGCCTGCTGCTGGTGCGGGCGGCGGGGCGATCGCAGGAGTTCGCGGTGCGCTACGCGCTGGGCGCAACCAGCGGGCAGATCCTGCGACAGCTCATGACAGAAGGTTTGCTGCTGGGCGGATGCGGCGCAGCGATCGGGTTGCTGCTGGCGCCACAGGCGCTGCACCTGCTGATTCATGGGTTATCGGGAGGGTCGCCCGGCGGAGGTTTGCCGTTTGCGCCGACGCTGGACTGGCGGGTGCTGCTGTTCACGCTGGCGGTGACGGTGGTGGCGAGCCTGCTGTTCAGCCTGGCGCCGATGGCGCAGTTCCAGAATCCGAAGCTGGCGGAAGCCATGAAGGAGCGGGGCGGCAGCGGAGGCGGGCGGTCGCTCCAGTTCCGCCGGAGCTGTGTGGCGCTGCAGATCGGGTTCAGTCTGCTGCTGCTGGTGGGGGCCGGACTGTTTGTGCGAACGATTGAAAATCTGCGGAACGTGGATGCGGGGTTCGCGACGGATCATCTGCTGGCATTCGACCTGGATCCACAGCTGGCGGGGTATCCCGCGCCGGGGGTTGCACCGGTGGAGCAGCGGGTGATCGATACGATGGCCGCGCTGCCGGGGGTGCGCGGGGTGGGCGCGACGAACGACAGCGACCTGGCGGGCAACGATATCGAGGGCGATGTTCTTGCGAGCGGGTACACCCCGAAGCCGGACGAAGATTTCGACGTGGAATTGCCGTGGGTGAGCAACGACTATCTGCAGACGCTGGGGGTTCCATTGGTGGCGGGGCGGTATTTCAACGAAGCAGACACCGCTACGTCGGATCACGTGGCGGTGGTGAACGAGAAATTTGCCCAGCACTTTTACGGGAGCGCGCAGGGGGCGCTGGGGCGGGTGGTGAGCCGGCCGCGCCGACCGGGAACGGATGCGACCATTGTGGGCGTGGTGCGGGACGTGAAGCACGAGAGCGTACGCGATCCAGCGATGGCGACCTGCTACACGCTGTTCACGCAGGCGCCGAAGCCGGCAGGACTGACGTTTTATGTGCGGACGTGGCAGGCGCCGGAGGCGGTGACGAACGTCATTCGCGGGGCGATTGCAAACCTCGACAGCAAACTGATTGTGGGCGACCCGCGCACGATGACGAAGGAGATCGACGAGAATCTGATTTCCGAACGGGTGATTGCGATGCTGGCGACGGTGTTCGGAGGATTGGCGGCGTTGATGGCGGGGATCGGGCTGTACGGGATCCTGGCGTATTCGACGGCGCAACGTACGCGCGAGATTGGAATCCGGATGGCGCTGGGCGCGCAGCGTGGGACGGTGGTGGGGCTGATTCTGCGGGAAGTGATGGTGCTGGCCGGCAGCGCCGTGCTGGTGACGATCCCGCTGGCGATGCTGGCGACACGGGCGGTGCGGAGCCAGCTGTTCGGCGTGTCGATCGCGGACCCAGCCGTGTACGGGGCGGGGATCGTGGTGATTTGCCTGGTGGCGGCGCTGGCGGGATTTATTCCTGCGCGGAGAGCGGCGACGGTGGATCCGGCACGGGCGCTGCGCACAGACTAAGGCAGCTGGTGGCTGCGGCTCGCTTGCCCGTAAGCGGCGGAGCTACTCCGCGTGCAAGGCGACGATGGGGTCGACGGTGGCGGCACGGCGGGCGGGCAGGTAGCAGGCGGCCAACGCGACAGCGATCAGGACCAGTCCGACGGCGGCGAAGGTGAGCGGGTCGTGGGGTGTGACGCCGAAAAGCTGGCTGGACATGAGGCGAGTGAGGCCGAGGGCCAGAGCGATGCCGAGGGCGACGCCGGCGAGGGCCATGGTTGCACCCTGACGGAGGACGAGGCGGAGGACATCGGCGCGCTGCGCGCCTAATGCCATGCGGACGCCGATTTCGCGCGTGCGTTCGCCGACCAGATATGAAATGACGCCGTAGATGCCGACACAGGAGAGCGCGAGGGCGAGCGAGGCGAAGGCGGCGAGCAGGATCATGGAGAGACGGCGGGCGGCGAAGGCATCCTCGATGACGCCGTGCATGGTCTGGACGGCGTAGATGGCCTCGCCGGGATCGGCGTCGGATGCGGCTTTGCGGACGAGCGGCATGACGGCGTCGGGATCGTCCTGGGTGCGGAGGACGACGGCCGTGCCGTCCGCGATGAGGGGCATGAGCTTGGCGGGGAGTTGCATGTAGGGGTAGTAGAACTGGGCTTCGATGGCGGATTTGGGATCGTTGCCGGGGCCCCACTGGCGGACGTGGCCGACGACGCCGATGATCTCGGCCTCTTTATCGAATTCAGCGATATGGATGTGCTGGCCAACGGGATTTTGGCCGGGGAAATACGTGCGGGCGAAGTTGTCGTCGATGTCAACGACGGTGGGGGCGTTCTCGTTGTCCTGATCGGTGACAAAGCGGCCGCGCTGGAGGGTGATGCCCATGGCGGGCTGGAAGCCGGATTCGACGAGATAGAACATCGCCTGGGGCATGTCGTTATCGTTGGCGGGGCGGGGCCGGCCTTCGATCCAGAAGGGCAGCTCGGAGTCGTGGATCAAGGGGCGCGAGCCGAGGGTGACGGAGACGGATTCGACGCCGGGGATGGCGCGCATAGCGGCATCGAAACGGCGGATGCGAGCACGGGTTTCCGCGGCGGTGGTTCTGGAGTTCGAGGGAAGAGAGACAGAGAAGGTGATGGCGTTGCTGGGATCGTAGCCGGGATTAACGCGCCAGAGAGCAGAGAGGGAGCGGAGCATGAGTCCGGCGCCGACGAGGAGGACGAGGGCCATGGCGACTTCGAGGGCGACGAAGAGCGACTGGAGGCGGTGACGCGCGCCGGCCGCCCCGCGGCCGGCCTGGCGGAGGACTTCCTGCAGATTGGCGCGGGAGGTTTTGAGCGCGGGGGCGAGGCCGAAGACGACGCCCGCCAAAAGCGAGACGGCGAGGGTGAACAGGAGAACGCGCCAGTCCACGGAGACTTCGCCGGAGCGCGGGAGAGCGCCGGGAAGAGCGCGGATGATGGCTTTGGTCCCGAAGAAGGCGAGGAGAAAACCGAGGACGCCGCCGGCGCCGGCGAGGAGGAGGCTTTCGGTGAGGAGCTGGCGGACGATGCGGGTGCGGCTGGCTCCGAGGGCGGAGCGGATGGCGAATTCGCCGGAACGCGCCATGGAGCGCGCGAGGAGCAGGCTGGCGACGTTGGCGCAGGCGATGAGGAGGAGGAATCCGACGGCGGCGAGGAGGACAACGAGGAAAGGCTGCACGTCACCGACGAGGTCTTCTTTCATGGAAAGGAGGGTGACGCCGCTGTTCTTGTCGGCTTCGGGGTACAGGATGGAGAGGCGGTGGGCGATGGAGTCCATGTCGGCGCGGGCCTGCTGGAGGGTGACGCCAGGTCTGAGGCGGCCGACGGCGTGCGCGCTCATATTGACGCGGCGATCGCGGAAGTTTGGATCGTTCCACTGGCCGAGTGGGATGAAAACGTCGCGTTCGACGCCGTAGAAGAGGAAGCTGGGCGGGAGGATGCCGACGACGGTGTACTCGGTTCCGTTGAGGTCGATGGGCCGACCGAGGATGGCGGGCGAACCGCCGAAATGGCGGTGCCAGAAGCCATCGCTGAGGAGGGCGACGGGGGCAGCGCCAAGGTGGTCGTCGGTGGGATTGAAGTCGCGGCCGAGGGCGGGGTGGAGGCCGAGGGTGGAAAGGAAGGTGGAGGAGATCATGAAGCCGTTGATGCGTTCGGCCTGGGATGCGCCGGTGAGGTTGTAGTCCTCGTGGCGGTACATGGCGATGGAGGAGAAGGCGTGGTTCTGGCTTTGCCAGTCGAGGAAATTGAGATAGCTGATGGGAGCCTTGTCCTGGCCGGCGTCTTTCTCGTAGATGGAGACGAGCTGGGTGGAGCGCGGGTAGGGCAGGGGGTTGAGGAGGACTCCGTTGACCACGGAGAAGAGGGCGGTATTAGCGCCGATGCCGAGGGCGAGGGTGACGATGGCGATGAGGGCGAAGGCGGGCGACTTGAGGAGCATGCGGAGGGAAAAGCGGATGTCCTGGAGCAGCGGGATCATGGTGGCCTCGGCGGGCGATGGTTTTGGGGCTGCGTTTGGTGCAGAACTGGGGGTCCCGTTTGCGGGAATGTCCAGTGTGGGATCGGAGGCGGCTGGGCGTCAATAGCCAGCTGGGGATGGGTGGCGAGCCTGGCGGATGCCGGAAAAGCGTTTTATTTTGTGATGGATATGGATTTTCCAAAAATTGACAGCATTACACTCATATTTTATGCATCACTTGTGCTATAGTGACATCAGATGTTGTGAAATGCCGCTCCGCATACCACCCCATCGCGTTATAAGCGGGCGCGCCGGGGCCCCGGGAAAGGTTCTCGGACAGGAACTGCGGGGCTGGCTCCGACTCTCAATCATTTCTATAGATGGAGGATTTGCAAATGGCGATTACTCGATGGGATCCATTTCGTGACGTGCTGTCGCTGCAGAATCGGATGAACTCGATTTTCCAGGAGTTCAACCGGGGCGACGGCGATGTGATGTCGACCGCGGCCTTTGTGCCGCCGGTGGATGTTTATGAGGACGAGCACAAGGTTGTACTGAAGCTCGAGGTGCCGGGCATGAAGGAGAGCGATCTCGACATTCAGCTGGAGAACAATGTGCTGACGGTGAAGGGCGAGCGGAAGTTCGAGAAGGAAGAGAAGGAAGAGAACTTCCACCGGATCGAGCGGCGCTACGGCAGCTTTTATCGTTCGTTCACGATCCCGAACACGGTGAACGCGGACAGTGTGAAGGCGAACTACGATGCGGGCGTGCTGAAGATCGAACTGGAGAAGCGGGCCGAGGCGAAGCCGAAGCAGATTAAGGTGCAGGTGGGCGGACCGCAGTCTCTCGATACCGGCAAAAAGGACGTGAAGACGGCGGCATAAGTCCTGGCCGGACGGGCGGGCGCTTCGCGCCACTTAGAGCGCGAGCGTATGTTTGAAACGGGAGGGAGAGAATCTTCCTCCCGCATCATTTTATGAGGCGCAATCATCTCAGGAGAGCAGGGTTCGCCGGCAGGGTTAGAGCCCAGTCCTTTTCGCGGCGCTTACGGCACGAGTAAACTCGTGCCCTGACACAAAGCCGGGTTTTGGCGAGAATGAAGGACGCAGAATCCCCTCGGTGCTGCGTTCAGGACGAGATGAGGTATTGAAATGGCGATTCGTTGGGAAAAGTTTACGGTGAAGTCGCAGGAGGCGGTGCAGAACGCGAGCCAACTGGCGGCGGAGAACGGCAATCCGGAGATACTGCCGCTGCATTTGCTGGCGGTGTTGCTGGCGGATAAGGAGGGCGTGATTCCTGCCGTCCTCGAAAAGATTGGCGTACCGCTGGGACAGCTGGAGGCAAAGGCGCAGGAAGCGGTGGCGCAGCTGCCGAAGGTGAGCGGAGCCACGGCGCAGCCGGGGGCGTCGAACGCGTTGAATCAGGTATTCGATCAGGCGTTCAAAGAGGCGGAGAATTTCAAGGACGATTACGTTTCGACGGAGCACCTGCTGCTGGCGCTCACGAGTCGCAAGAATGATGGGGCGCAGCTGCTGCTGGCCTCGTTCGGGGCGACGCACGACGCGGTGCTGAAGAGCCTGGCGGCGGTGCGCGGCAGCCAGAGGGTGACGGATCAGAACCCCGAGGCGAAGTTCCAGGCGCTGGAGAAATATGCGAAGGATCTGACGGATCTGGCGCGGCGGGGCAAGCTGGATCCGGTGATCGGGCGCGACGAGGAGATCCGGCGCGTGATCCAGGTGCTGTCACGGCGGACAAAAAACAATCCCGTGCTGATCGGTGAGCCGGGCGTAGGCAAGACAGCGATTGTGGAGGGGCTGGCACGGAGGATTGTGCACGGCGATGTGCCGGACATTTTGCGGGACAAGCGGGTGATCTCGCTGGACTTGGGCGCGATGCTGGCCGGGGCGAAGTATCGGGGCGAGTTTGAGGACCGGCTGAAGGCGGTGCTGAAAGAGATTGAGGAGTCGAACGGGCAGATCATTCTGTTCATCGACGAGCTGCACACGCTGGTGGGCGCGGGCGCGGCCGAGGGCGCCATCGACGCCAGCAATATGCTCAAGCCGGCCCTGGCGCGCGGCGAACTGCGGGCCATCGGCGCAACCACGCTGAACGAGTACCGCAAGTACATCGAAAAGGATAAGGCGCTCGAGCGTCGCTTCCAGATCGTTTATGTCGGCGAGCCCAACGTCGAGGACACAATCGCCATCCTGCGCGGGCTGAAGGAGCGCTATGA
>JASHPM010000279.1 GCA_030038115.1 Acidobacteriaceae bacterium
AGCGGAGGACGCGCCAGATTTCCCAGCCGAGACTGCCGAGAATGACAAGCACGGTTTCAAAGAGGAGGGCAAAGGCGAGGCCGCGGAATGCGCCGAGGTTGATCTCTTCAGAGCCGTCGGCGTGTGTGTGGGATTGGTCGTCGGCGGTGAGGTCCTGAAGGTCGATCGGAATTTCGATGTAATGCACGGCCATAAATGATCCCCCTGTAGACACGGTATCGACCGGGGACGGCCTCTACATAAATAGACGCGGAAGAAAACGGAGAGGTGTGCCAGATAGGGACAGCGCGTTTAAGTTGGATCAAAATGGGAAGCCCGGATCGAGGGATCCGGGCATCCTTTTATGAAGCAGCTGTGCAGTCAGCGCAAGCGGAGGCGACGATCAGCGACGCACAGTAAAGGTGAGGGTAGTGGTTTTGGTAACGCCTCCGCCGGTACCCGTGATCACGATCGGATACGTGCCGGTCGGTGCGCTTCTGGAGACGGTCAGGGTGAAATCGGTCGAGCCGGAACCTGGCGCGGCAATGGATGCTGGACTGAAACTGCTGGTGACGCCCGAGGGTACGCCCGACGCGGAGAATGAAATCGCCGAGTCGAAGCCGCCGGAGACGGTTGTGGTTACGACGGCATAGCCGCTCTGGCCCTGATCGAGATATCCGGAGGAGGGCGAGACGGAAATGGTGAAGGTCCCGGTCTGGGGAGCAGTCACAGTGAGGGAAACGGTGGTGGTCTCCGTAGTGCTGCCGGAGGTTCCGGTGACGGAGATGGTGTAGGTGCCAGTGGCCGTGGTGGAAGCGACGGCGAGGGTCAGGACGGAGGTGCCGGCTCCGGTGATGGAAGTTGGGCTCAGGGTGAGGGTGACGCCGGAGGGCGCTCCGCTGGCGGTGAGAGCGATGGCGGAGTCAAAGCCACCGGTTACGGTGCTGGAGATGGTGGAGGTGCCGGAGTTACCCTGCACGACAGAAACAGAGCCGGGCGAAGCAGAGAGGGTGAAGCCGGGGGTCGTCGAAACGGGCCCGGCGAGGGCATTGATGAGGGCGACGCCGTTGGGGCTGCCCCAGCCGGTGGCCAGATCATAGCCGGTGGTCGCGGAGTAGCCGTTGCTGCCGCTGACGATGTCGTGAAAGTCGGAGTCGTAGCTGGAGCCTTCGCCGATGGAGTAGAGGGTGGGGTTGATGAAGCCCAGCGTCTTGCCGGAATTGGCCGCGGAGTACTGTTGGTTGGTGAGCGCCAGGAAGCCGGCCCACAAAGGCGCGGCGAAGCTGGTTCCACCGTATTCGTTGGCGGTGCAGGCGGTCTGGTCCGCGCAGACGTAATAGGTGAAGTTGGCATTAGCCGAGACGTCGGGTCCGTTGCGATAGGTTTTGGAGCAGCTGGAGCAACTGCTGGCGGCGGTGGTTTGCCAGGAAGGGATGGCATATTTATCCGGCGAAATGCCGCCGCCGCCGTCTGACCAGGCAGTTTCCGAGGCCCAGGGGCCTGCGGCGGAGGCGGTTTCGAGATCAGTTCCGCCCACCGAAGTGAGGTAGACGTCGTCGGCGGGATAGATTTCGGAACGGGAGGTCCAGGCGCTATCGTCGCCCGCGGCCTGGAAGAGGTTCTGGCCCTGGGCAGCGAATTCTTCGAAGTAGGGATTGTCGGTATTGGGGTCGGCGGGGCTCCACGTCCAGGAAGAGCTGAGCTGGGCGTTGAGGGGGGTGTGGGTGGCCATGGAGTTGAAGATGGCGGAGTCGGTGGAGCCGACATACATGACGAGGCCGGAGAGACCGGGAGCCATGCCAAGGGACTGGGTCATGTCGAGGGTCTGCTCGGTGTCGTCGCAATCACCGCCAGAGCGCGAGTCGACGCAGGAAGTGCTGGTGCCGTCTGTAGAGAGCAGCGTGATGATGGAGCCGGGATAGGTTTGGCCGGCGTTGCTGTAGTAGGTCTGGAGGTCGGCGAGGTCGGTGCCGTAGTACTCGAGCAGGCCGAGATACTGACCAGCGCCGGTGAGGGAGGATTGGCCGTAGTAGGCGGCGCGCATGTCGCTGCCGAGAAAGGACGCGGAGGGACCGGAGCCGGTGGTGGCGCCGGAGCGGGAGCCATTGGCGGCGGGATTGCGGGTGAGGCCGGCGGGGTGCGGGATGGAGTAATTGTCGAGCCCGGCGATGTGCCAGAGCTGGAAGGGCAAATCGACGGTGGGCTCGCGATCAGGCGCGAAGAAGGTGCGGTCCTCGGTGGGGTGCTGATAGGTGTGCAGGGAGATGTGGAAGGCCTGGTCGATGGCGGCCACGGTTCCCGTGACGTCGAGGTTGAGGCGATTGGGCGAGGTAGCGACGACGGTGAGGCCATGCTCCTGGGCAAAATCGACGACGGCGTTGTAGTCGTCCTGGGTGGGGCCGAACTGCGCAGTGAACTGCTGGACGGTGAGGAACTGGCGGTACCAGGGACTGTTGGGGTTGTAGAGATCGGCGAGGAGGTTGTCGAGCTGCTGCTGGTTGCGGAGCGGCAGAGTGATGACGAGGCGGAGGGTCTGGGTTGCGGGCATTTGCCCGAGGTCTTTGGCCTGGCCATTGACGGTGACCGGGCGGACGTGGTGGGTGAGGAGGGTTTGCGTCTGGCCGAAGGTGGCCGCCGCGAGTGTGGCGGCGACGATGGAGAGCAGGGAGGTCCTGAGGAGGGGTATCACGATGTCTCCTTGTGCCCGGAGGGGGAAGTTTCCGCCGCAGTTTCGGCGGAAGGCTCGTGGGTGGAGGAATTTTGGAGCAAGGGAGGGATGTGTGTCCAGTGAAAATCGAGAAGAAAAGGAGCGCGACGACTGTGGTAACCAGGTGGGTGCATCGCCGCGACTATGCAGCGGGCAGGATGGTGGATGGGACGGCTCGATCGGCCAAACGGTTGAGAAAAATGCCGATCCGGGAGCGGTTGTAGAGGGTCGATGGGCTCAGGGATAATTGGCTCGCGTTTCCTGAATCCCCAGGATCGATACCAGCATGACTGTGACGAGGACACCTGCCGAGGTGCGCGTGGCCGAGAACCATCTCGCGTATCCGGGATGGCGCGTGGCGGTCGTGTGCCACATCGGCGTGCTGACCGGCTTCGCGACGGTGTTCATCTACAGCTTCAGCTTTATGGTGAAGCCGCTGGGGCAGGCGTTCGGGTGGGATCGGGAGCAGATTGCGCGGGCGTTCAGCCTGGCGGCGATTTCGGTGGCGATTTTTTCGCCGTTCATTGGGAAACTGTTCGACCGCTTCGATCCGCGCAAGCTGATTGCCGGGTTCATGACGGTTTTCGGGCTGGGGATGGCGTCGCTGGCGTTGCTGACGCCGCATTTGTGGCAGCTGTACGCGAACGCGGTGCTGATTGGAATTGCGGGGACGGGGACGTATCAGCTGGGGTATGCGCGGGTGATCGCGGCGTGGTTCGAGCGGCGGCTGGGCGCGGCGCTGTCGATTGTGGTGGCGGGATCGGGGGTGGGGTCGTTTGTGGTGCCGCCGCTGGTGGCCTATCTGCTGGCGACGCATGGATGGCGGACGACGTATTTAGGATTGGCGGCGTTGCCGCTGCTGATTGGGGCGCCGCTGACGTTGTTGTTTGCACGGACGCCACGCGCGGGTTCGGCGCATGAGCCGGCGCGCGCGATGCGAGGCGAGGCAGCCGAAGGGCTGAGCTGGCAACGAGCGCTGGGGTCGCCGAGTTTCTGGTTGCTGGCCCTGGGGGTGGTGGCGCTGTCGCTGAGCGAGAATGGGGCGCTGGCGCATCTGGCGCCAATGCTGAGCGATCGCGGACTGACGGCGCGGGATGTGGCGTTCACGGCGTCGCTGCTGGGGGTGGCGAGCGTAACGGGCCGATTTGCGCTGGGATGGCTGCTGGATTTTGTGAAGGGGTCGCACATTGCGGTGGCATCGCTGCTGGCGGCGGGCGCGGGGATGCTGCTGCTGGCGCACGCGCGGCGGTTTGGGGCGGCGGCGCCAGCGGCGTTTGTGGCGGGATTGGGCGGAGGGTGCGAGCTGGATCTGATTCCGTACATGCTGCGGCGGTATTTCGGGCTGCGGTCGTTTTCGACGCTGTATGGGCTGGTGTACAGCACATACGCGGTGGCAGGAGCGATTGCGCCGCTGGTACTGGGGCATATCTACGACAGGACGGGATCGTACACCGGGATTATGAATACGTTTTGCGCGGTGACGCTGGTGGCTTCGGCAGCGATGCTGGCTCTGCCGGCGTATCGATACGCAGCAGAGCAGACGGATAGCGGGGATGTGGCAGACGAGGAGCCGCTGGCCGCGGCTGGATGAAATCAGAGGAGGAAACGATGGCACATATTGCACTGGAGGAGGGAATGCCCGGGATTACAGGGGCGTTCGCGTTTCGCCCGGAGACGGCGAAGCCGATGCGTGAACTGGCGGAGATTTTGCTGCGCGGGCCGAATACGCTGACGAGCGCGGAGCGGGAGACGATTGCGGCGGTGGTGTCCCATGGGAACGAGTGCCGGTTCTGCCAGCTCTCGCACAGCGCGGCGGCAGCGGAGCATCGCGGCGGGCGCGAAGCGGATTATGCGTGGATTGAGGCGGTGAAGGCGAATCCAGCGGGGGCGGATGTTTCGCCAAAGCTGCGGGCACTGCTGCAAATTGCGGGCAAGGTGCGGGAGGGAGGGAAACAAGTAACAGCGGCTGATATAGAAGCGGCGCGGGAACGGGGCGCGACGGACGTGGAGATTCACGACACGGTGCTGATTGCGGCGGCGTTCTCGATGTACAACCGCTATGTGGATGGGCTGGCCACGTGGCAGCCGGAGGATGCGGCGAGCTATCGGCCGATGGGGAAGAGGATGGCGCACGAGGGATACGCGCGCAGCAGTGCGGAGGCGGTGGGGGCGCGGTCCTGATCGTTCGAGCCACTTTTCAGCAGGGGACGGGGTTGTAAACGGGGCCTGATGAATCAGTGGACGACGCCCATGTTGTCGGCGGGCCAGTAGATGAAGGTGGCTTTGCCGTAGATGAGGTCGCGGTCGACGGGGCCGAAGTCGCGGGAGTCGCTGGAAATGGAGCGATGGTCGCCCATGACGAAGTACTCTTCGGGGGGGATGAGGATTTCGGGCATGGAGCGGGTGTCGCGATAGCGAAGGGGAACGTAAGCTTCGTCGGTGGGCTCGCCGTTGATCCAGACGCGGCCGTGGTCGATGAAGATGGAGTCGCCGGGGAGGGCGATGACGCGCTTGATGTAACTTTTTTCGGGATCGCGCGGGTAGTGGAAGACGACGACGTCGCCGCGGGAGATTTTTTCGAAGTGGAAGAAGAATTTGTCGATGAAGAGGCGGTC
>JASHPM010000280.1 GCA_030038115.1 Acidobacteriaceae bacterium
CTGCTCGCCCTGCGCGTCATCACCTCGAGCGTGCAGGACTGCTACGCCGTCTTCGGGATCATCCACAGCATCTGGCGCCCTGTGCCTGGCCGCATCAAGGACTTCATCGCCATGCCGCGGCCCAATTTGTATCAGTCGCTGCACACAACCGTGATGGGCGAGGGCGGGCATCAGTTCGAGGTGCAGATTCGCACCGAAGAAATGCATCGCATCGCGGAAGAGGGCATCGCCGCGCACTGGAAATACAAGGCGGGAGGGTCGCCGGTCAGCGCCCGCGATGAGCAGCGTCTCGCCTGGGTCCGCCAGCTGGTGGAGTGGCAGCGCGACATGACCGACCCCAACGAGTTCCTGTCGACGCTGAAGATCGATCTGTACCCGGAAGAGGTCTACACCTTCACGCCGAAGGGCAAAGTCGTCGTTGTCCCTCGCGACGGCACGCCCATCGACTTCGCCTACACCATCCACACCGAGGTGGGGAACACCTGCGTCGGCGCGCGCGTCAACGGGCGGATGGTGCCGCTGCGGACCAAACTGCGCAACGGCGACATTGTTGAAGTGATCACGCAGAACGGCCACACGCCCAGCCGCGACTGGCTCACTTTCGTCAAGAGCCCGCGCGCGCGCAACAAAATTCGCCACTGGCTCAACGAACACCAGCGCGAGCGCGCCATCGAGATCGGCCGCAAGCTGCTGGAGCGCGAAGCGCGCAAATACAAAGTCGGCCTTTCGCAGTTTGAGGAGTCGGATTACGCCCGCGTGGCCGCCGACTACAGCGTGGCTACACCCAACGATCTGTGGGCGGCGATCGGGTTCGGCAAATACTCCGCGCGCCAGGTGCTTAATCGGCTTGCCCCAGGACTCGTCCATCAGCAGCAGGAAACCGAAGCCGCTCCCGCCGCGCCCGGCGCCGATGCGGTTCGCCGCGTGGCTGCCGCCAGCGGGTCGGATTCCCTGATCGTTGAGGGCCAGAACGAGCTGCTTGTCTATCGCGCGCGATGTTGCAACCCCATCCGCGGCGAGGAAATTATCGGCTACGTCACGCGCGGCAAAGGCGTGGCTGTCCATGCCCGCAGCTGTCACAACGTGCAGAACCTGCTCTACGAGGCCGATCGCCGTATCGCCGTGGAGTGGGCCCGCAACGCCGACGACAGCCCGAGCGCGCGCCAGACTTATCCGGTCCGCTTCACCGTGCACTGCGACGACCGCGCCGGCATGCTGAAAGAAATCACCGCTGTCATCAGCGACGAGAACACCAACATCCGCACCATGGAAACCCATTCCGGCGACAGCGGCGACGCGACCATCGAATTCGTCATCGACGCCGAGGACGTGCGGCACCTGACACGGCTCGTCCAGGCTTTGCGCCGGCTGCCGGGCATCCGCGACGTGCAGCGCTCGCAGAAGCTGTAAAAGCTACACCTGCGCCACGGGCGGAATCGCCTGTTCAATCTGCGGAACACCGGCCTTTTCTCTCCGCCCTACAATCCAAACCCCGGCCAGCACCAGCAGGCCACCGGTAATCTCCATCGGGGTCATCCGCTCGCCGAAAATCATCCACGCAAACGCAGCTGTGAGGGGCGCAATGGTCAGCCACAGGATCGAACTCACGGTCACCGGTAAGTGTCCCAGCGCATACGTCAGCCCAAAATATCCGCCCACCTGACACACCAGACCCAACCCCAGCAATGCCCACCATGAGCCGATCTCCGGCACAGCCAGCGAAATATGCGCACCAGCAGCCCAGATCAAAAGCGTGACTGCACTCGCTGTCGTCGACAGCGCCAGCAGCATCGCGGTATCGATCCTCTCCCGCAGCCGCCCCGTGATCACGAGAAAGAGCGCAAAGCAAACCGCGGCCAGCACCGCCAACCCATCCGCGTGCGAACGGGAAAGCGCATGGCGCAGATCGCCCGTAACAATCAGACAACTCCCCGCGAGACTCACCAGCAGCGCCGTCCAGAATCGCACCGAAGGCAGCTTCCGCGTCAGAATCCAGGTGAAGAGCCCCACAAATAACGGAGCAATGTTGCTCAGAAACGTGGCGTTCCCCGCGGAGGTGTGCATGACCGCGACGTTCCACAACCCAACGTCGCCGGCGAAGAAGACGCCGCCGGCAGCGGTGACCCAGAATGTTCTTCGCGTAAGGCCCCGCCGGGAGCGGCCGAAGAAAAGAAGAATCGGCCACAACACAATCGCCGCAATCAGCATGCGATAAAACGCAGACGTAACACCCGGCACCTTCGCCCAGCGCACGAAGATCGCCGACCACGATATCGCGAGCACACCGCCGGCCAGCGCACCCAGCGCCGCCAGTCTGCGTTCAGCCTGCATGGATCAATGGTATGCATGTCATCACAGATAGCGCCTGACTCGCCTGCGATATTCTTCGAATTCCGCGCCGTAATGTTTCCCCATGAACTCCTCTTCTCGCAGAATTTGGCGATGGAGAAGCCAAAACCCCACGGCCGCATAGACCAGAAGGACCCAGTTTGGAAAAATCAGAAACTGCCCCAGCAGCACCAACGCGAAAGCTACGTAGATCGGATTGCGGCTGAAAGCGAATACGCCGGACGTGATGAGCTTGTCCGGATGCTCCGTATCGATGCCCACCCGAAAGCTGCGCCCAAAAGAAACAAGGCCCGCCACGAACAGCGACAGCCCCGCCGCGCACAACGCAACCCCGATCCAGGATGCGATTGCGGAACGAAACAGTTCCTGCCGGCTCGGCGTTGGGAGCTGAAATGCGTGAGCAAAGACGATATAGAAATAGAACAACGCAAAAGGCGGAATCAGGAAATCCTTCTTGTCGATGTTTCCGAAATGGATTGCCCTGATTCCCTGTCTCTTCATCAGCAGCGCACGGGTCAGCACCAGTCCCATCAGCAGGACAATCGTCAGCGCCGCGAAATATTGTGGCATAGCGACCCTCAAAATCCGCTCTTCGAGTCATCCGAAATCGCGAACCATCCGCTATTGTCCGCCCCTGGCCGTCAGTTTCACCTCGATATTGCCCCGCGTCGCATTCGAATATGGACACACCCGGTGCGCCGCCGCCACTAATTCCTCCGCGCTGGCCTGATCCTGCTCCGGAATCGTCACATCCAGCTCCACGCGCAGCGTAAAGCCCTCGCCTTTGCCTTCGTCGAACGGCCCCACACCCACGCGCGCGCGCACGCTCACAACTCCGGTCTTCTTACCCGCCTGCTGGGCCATGTACTCCACCGCGCCACCGAAACACGCTGCGTATCCCGCACCGAACAGTTGTTCCGGATTGGTTTTGCCGCCCTTGCCGCCCATTCCCGGTGGCAACGCCAGATCCAGATCGAGCAACCCATCGGAGCTGCGCACATGCCCGTGCCGCGCGCCC
>JASHPM010000003.1 GCA_030038115.1 Acidobacteriaceae bacterium
TCTCCGGCCTGCTGCGCAGCATCAGCATCGCCGACCTGGCGGAGGGCAGCACCGAAGTTACTGTGCGGAGAAGCCCGGGTCAGGAACTGGTGACCATCCAGCTGTAAGCTCGAAACAGGCGCGGGGCAGAGGCTCGGCGCAGGCTCGGACGGCCTCGGAAAACAGCATGAAACTCCCTATCTACATGGACAATCACGCCACCACGCGGCTGGACCCGCGCGTGCTGCAGGCGATGATGCCGTATCTGACCGAGGTTTACGGCAACGCCGCCAGCCGCAGCCACGGATTTGGGTGGGCCGCGGAGCAGGCTGTGGAGACGGCGCGCGCCCAGGTGGCCAGGCTGATCGGCGCTTCGGCGCGGGAGATTGTCTTCACGTCGGGCGCCACGGAGAGCGACAACCTGGCGATCGGGGGCGTGGTCGAGGCCCACGGAGGCCGCGGGCACGTGATCACGCAGGCGACAGAACACAAAGCGGTGCTCGACACCTGTGCGTGGCTGGAGAAGCACGGTTCCCGCGTGACCTGGTTGCCGGTCGATCCGGAGGGCCGCATCCGGATCGAGGACCTGCAGGGCGCTTTCGACGAAGAGAAGCCGGTGCTGGTCACGATTCTCTTCGCGAACAACGAAATCGGGACCATCCAGCCCATCGACGAGATTGGCGCGCTCTGCCATGAGCGCGGCGTGCTCTTCCATACCGACGCGGCGCAGGCCGTGGGCAAAATCCCGGTCGATGTGAACCGCGGCAACATCGATCTGCTGTCGATTTCCGGCCACAAAATCTACGGACCCAAGGGAATCGGCGCGCTCTACGTGCGGCGACGCAACCCGCGCGTGGAGGTTGCCGAGCAGATGCACGGCGGCGGCCACGAGCGCGGCATGCGCTCCGGGACGCTGAACGTTCCGGGGATTGTGGGCCTGGGTGCGGCCTGCGAAATTGCCGGAGCGGAAATGGAATCCGAGGCGGCCCGCCTGGCGGCGCTGCGCGATCGCCTGCAGGCGAGGATTCTGGCGGGGCTGGACCATGTGCGCGTGAACGGCTCGCAGGAGCACCGGCTGCCCGGCAGCCTGAACATGACGTTCGAGCATGTGGACAGCGAGACGCTGATGATGGGGATGAAAGACGTGGCGCTTTCCAGCGGCTCGGCGTGCACGTCGGCGAAGATCGAGCCGTCGCATGTGCTGCGCGCGCTGGGACTGGGCGAAGAGGCCGCACATAGTTCGATTCGATTCGGGCTGGGACGTTTTAATACGGAAGAAGAAGCGGACTACGTCGCCGAGCGGCTGATCGATGTGGTCCGCAAGCTGCGCGAGCTGTCGCCGGCGTACGCGGAATTCACCTGAAACGCTCCGCCCCCCTCAAACACTCCGGTTAGAATGGACGAAATTCGATTTCCTGCGAGTGATCATGACCAGAAAATCGCCGAGCTGGTTTGCAACCGCACTCTTCTTCCTGTACATGGTGGCCTGCTACCTTGGATTCGCAGCCCTGTCGCCGCGGCTGCGGCCTCAGATGGCCTCGCCGCATTCGATGTTCTGGACCTTTGCGGCGCCATGGTCTTTTACCTGTATAGCCGTGCTGGCGCTCGGCTTCCGCCTTCTCCCGCGCCTGATCATGCGCCTGCGGGCCCGGTCCTCGGGACGCTGATCTCTACTCCGCTTCCAGAATCACGCACTTTAGATACTCCGTTTCCGGAATATTGAGCACCACGGGATGATCCGGCGCGGCGCCACGGATTTCGAGCAGGCGCACACGACGCCGTGCATCGCCGGCGGCCGCGCGCAGCGTATGCATGAAATCGCCCGGCGACACATGATGCGAGCAGGAGCAGGTGATGAGCCGGCCTCCGCTCCGCAGCATTTTGAATGCGCGCAGGTTCAGCTCGCGATAGCCACGCAGCGCGCCCTCGACCGCGCGCCGCGTCTTTGCGAAGGCGGGAGGATCGAGCACGATGGTGTCGTAGAGTGCGCCGGCATCGCTCCAGTCGCGCAGCAGGGCAAACGCGTCGGCCTCCACCCAGTCGACCTCGGAGTTGCCGAGCGCCGCGCGATTTGCATCGAGGTTCTGCTCCGCCACTTCCAGCGCTGCGCGGGAAACATCGACGCCGGTCACGCGCGGGCAAATCCGCGCCAGATGCAGCGCAAACCCGCCCTGGTAGGTGCACACATCGAGCGCCTCGCCATGCGCATGGGCCGCGGCAGCGGCATAGTTCTCGCGCTGATCCAGAAACGCGCCGGTCTTCTGGCCGCTGGTTGCGTCGAAGTGAAAGTTGAGTCCGTTGAGCCGGAAAACAGTGCTGGTGGCGGGATTCTGCGCATCGCGAGCAAACAGGGTCGTGGAGGCCGGCACGCTGAGCTGCTCCAGCTCGCGGATGCGCGGATCTTCGCGCTCCAGAATCGTCTCCAGATCCGTGTTTTGCCCGACGGCTTCGCGGATTGTCTCCGCCACGGCCGCGCGCACCGCATCGTTATCGAGCGCCTTGTGGCGAAGCTGCACGATGACGAGGCTTGCGTATTTGTCGGCGGTGATGCCAGGCAGCTCGTCCGCCTCGCTGAAAGCCAGGCGGCAGGCGTTGTTGTCCGCATTAAGCAACGGCTCGCGCCGGTCGATGGCCGATTTGAGACGCGCGCGAAGCAGGTCGAGCCAGGCGCCTTCGTCGGTGAGCAGTTCGCGCGACACCAGCCGCAGAGCAATCTCCGAAGCGGGGCTGTAGAGGGCGCTTCCCAGCAGGGCGCCCCGCGGATCCGTCACCGGGACCAGCCCGGCCTGCAGTTCTCCGGGCCATTGCTCCACGTCGGACCGGTACACCCACACGTGGCCCGCGCGCAGCCGATCGGCGGCCCGGTGTGAGACGCGGATTGCCCCGGGAATTTGCGGCGCGGAATCCGCCGGGTGTGAATCGGGTGGATGGGGCGAATCCGCACCGCGAGGCTCGGCCTTTTTCGGTTTGCCACCGCCGATGGCGCCCGGTTCCGTGGTTTTTCGGTTAGCTTGTTTCTTTCGGGGTGATTCGCGTCCGGGGTAAGTTGGCATCAGAGTTCGACAAAA
>JASHPM010000281.1 GCA_030038115.1 Acidobacteriaceae bacterium
CCGGTGTTAGCGCTGTGGCATCGCGGGCAGGGCGCATCGGTAAACGGCGACAACGACGGAGAAGCAAACTCGTACCCGCACTCCGCGCAGCGATTCACGCGAGGGCATTTCTCGGTGGTGAGCACAACTTTCTCATCCTCAGTTTCGGCGACGATGCAATCGAAAGCAAACCGCAGAGCATCGATGTCGACGCCGGACAGAACGCCAATGCGTACTCCGATGCCCATGAGCTTTGCTCCGGGCCGGCGGGCGGCTTCCTGGTGGGCGGCATCGAGGATCGAGTTGGCGATGCCAACTTCGTGCATCAGAGAAGGCTCCGGGCAGAGGTACGGCTTGTCTTCGATTGTTGCATCGATCCCTCTGGGGTGGGATGTTGACCGGCCTGGCGCGGCCTGGGTTCTACCAGTACCAGGCTTCCTCTGCGGCTGCAAGCTGCAAGTCGCCCCTCGAGACCGGCACTTCCACGCGAGGTTCCATCGCAATTTCCCTGGACCATTGGGCAATCTGGGCGATCGCACTCTCGACCAGTGTAGTGAGCATCGCTTCCACCTTTGGAGTCAACTCCGTGCCCCATTCGATTTTCTGCGGCTGAACGCCGAGAACCACGATTTCCGATGGCGCGCTGCCAGTGAGGCGCATGGCGCCGATGAGGTCGGAGAAGCCGAGCAGATGGACGCTCTTCGAGACGGGAAGATCGGCGATGTCATCTCCCACGTAGCGCAGGAGGGTGCCGGGGCGAGCACCGCCGTCAATGGCGTCCAGCGCCAGCAGATGGGTGATGCCGTCCAGCGGATACAGCAAATCGAGTCCCAGCGTGCCCCCCTCGATGAGGGGCACGGTTTGCGGGAAGCGGGGATCGGCGCGGAGCCGCTGAATGGCCAGCATGCCCACGGCGTCGTCGGCGCGCATCAGGTTGCCGAGGCCGAGAACGGCGATGCGAGGCGCGGTCACCGGTCCCAATGCCTGCTGCGGTGAATTTTCCGCAACTTAAAGAATTGCCGCGGCCGCAGATGAGAGATTTCCACTTCCATGTCCACCAACTCGTCCGGCACAAATTTGTATCCGCTGAAGATGCTCTCCATCTCCGCATTCCTTTCCGTCACCGCCACCAGCACCGCGCTGTAGACGTGGTGGATAAAGAAGGCCATAAGAAGGAACAGGAAGAAGAAGTGCATGAAGCGAATCCACTGGATGTCGATCAGGCGGGGAATCCAGCCCACAAAGAAGCGCAGCGTGGGCGACCCCTCCACGGCGGCAAAGAGCACGACGCCCGTAATGCATTCCACCGCCAGAAGCGTGTAGACCACGATGTAGGTGAGCCCGGCGAGCGTGTTGTGGCCGATCTGCTCAAAAGGCTTTTGCTGGCGGAATGTGTAATAACGGCCCATGGCTTTCAGACTCTCCCATTGGCGGTGAGTCAGGGGCAGAAACTCTCGCCAGCGAGCCCAGTGGTTACCGGCAAAGAACCAATAGAAACGGACGATGAGCGCGCCGATCAGCTCGAAACCGGCGAACTCGTGGATGAAGCGCACCGTCCCCATGGTCCAGGAACGGGGACCGGGAAAGATGAGGAAGGGATGGTTCATGTAAAGGCCGGTCCAGGTGAGCACGGTAACGGCAGCCACGATGCCCCAGTGGCTGAGGCGGACGGGCAGCTCCCAGACGTAGACGGGAACGAGATGCTCTTGCCCGGCAGCCGCGTGTTTCTTCGAAGGAGCGGGAGGAGCGATGGTGGCCATCACATGCCTCCCCGTACCGACGCGAGATATTGAGCCGCAGGAACTGGAGGAAGCGACGTGGATTCCTCCGGTTCCGGCCCAGCCACTACATCACGGCCGTAGCTGCGGCCCTTTCCGTCGACCACGTGCACGGCGCAAGCCAGGCAGGGGTCGAACGAATGAACGGTGCGGAGCACTTCCAGGGGGCGCTCGGGATCGGCTATAGGCGTGTTGAGCAACGCGGCTTCATAGGCGCCGCGCTGGCCGTGCGCATCGCGCGGACCGGCGTTCCAGGTGGAAGGCACAATGGCCTGGTAGTTGACGATCTTCTTGTTCTCGATCTCAACCCAGTGACCGAGGGAGCCACGCGGCGCTTCTTCAAGTCCGAAGCCGGCGCAGGATTTTGGCCAGCTCTCGGGATCCCATTTGTCGCCGTTGTGGATACGAACGTCGCCGTGAGCCATGTTGTCGTCGAGCTGCGCGATCCAATCGGGCAGCTTTTGGACCACAAGGTCCGCCTCGATGGCGCGAGCCGCGATGCGGCCCAGGGTGGAGAAGAGCGCGGTGGGCGGAGCATTGAATTTTGCCAGAACCGCGTCCACGGTCTTCTTTACCTGCGCGTCGCCTGACGCGTAGGCGATCAGCGTGCGCGCCAGCGGGCCCACCTCCATCGGCTTGTCGTCGTAGCGCGGCGCCTTGAGCCAGGAATACTTGGCGTCGGTGTCGAGCACGAGGAAGGGCGGTTTCGGGCCGGAGTACTTCGGGTTGGTCTCGCCTACGGCGGGAGGACGGCTTACCTGGTCGCCATCCGAGTATTCGTACCAGGAGTGGGTGACGTACTCGGCGATCTTGCCGGGGTCGACCGGATGCAGGTTGGCAAGATCGCGGCCGAGAAGGACGCCGCGCGGGAAGAAGAAGCCCGCCGGATCGTTGATGCTGCCGGAGGGCAGGTCTCCATAGGCCATGAAATTGCCGAGGCCTTCGCCGTAGCCGAACCACTCCTTGTAGAAGCCGGCGACGGCGAGGACATCGGGTATGTATACCTGCTGCACGAAGGTTTTGGCACGAGCCGCAAGCTCGTTGAAGAGCGTGATCCGCTCCGGATTGATGACGGCTTCCGGCTCGTTGCCATCGATTGCGGTAGACATCCCACCCACCAGGTACGTCTGGAGGTGTGGATTTTTACCGCCCAGGACCGCGTGGATGCGAATAAAATCCCGCTGCATATCAAGCGCTTCGATGTAATGCGCGACAGCGAGCAGGTTCGCTTCCGGCGGCAGTTGGTAAGCAGGGTGTCCCCAGTCACCACTGCTAAAGAGGCTCAACTGCCGACTGGCCACAAGGGCCTTGACGCGGTCCTGGACTCCCTTGAAATAGGTTGTGCTCGACTTCGGCCATTCCGAGATGGACTGCGCCAGCTGCGAAGTCTTTGCCGGATCGGCCTTCAGGGCAAGGGTGACATCCACCCAGTCGAGCGCGTGAAGGTGATAGAAGTGAACGACGTGATCCTGGACGTTCTGCGAGCCCGCGATGATGTTGCGGACGAGGCGGGCGTTATCAGGAATATCGATGCCGAGAGCATTCTCGACAGCGCGGACCGAAGCGAGGGCGTGCACGGTGGTGCAGACTCCGCAGATGCGCTGGGCCCAGATCCAGGCTTCGCGCGGATCGCGGCCGCGGAGGATCAGCTCGATACCGCGGAACATGGTGCCGGAGCTCCAGGCGTCGGTGACGCGGCCTCCGTTGACCTCCGTCTCAATGCGGAGGTGGCCTTCGATGCGGGTTACGGGATCAATGACGACGCGTGCCATCTCAGTTCACCTCCGTCGTCTGTTTTTCGGCCTTCGCCTTTTCGGTTGGTGTGCCGTCTCCATTGCCGGGGTGGAAATGGTCGCGGACAACGTGTCCGACGGCGTGCGCCGCGGTAGCCGCGGCGACTCCGGCGACCACCGTCCAGCCAATCTCGCCGGCGGTCACGTCCACGCCGAAGCCGGCGGGATGCGGCAGCCGCTCGTAGAAGGGCGACTTCGTATCCCAAAAGCGCGACGATGCACAGGCGATGCAGCCGTGACCGGATTTCACTGGCCAGCTGGTCGCGTTGTTCCAGCGCACGGTCGGGCAGTTGTAATTCGCCTCGGGACCCTTGCAGCCCATTTTGAAGAGGCACCAGCCTTTGCGATGGCCCTCGTCGCCCCATGCCTGCACATAGCGGCCGGCATCGTAATGAGCGCGGCGCTCGCACTGGTCGTGGATGAGCTGGCCGTAAGCGAAGAGCGGGCGGTCTTCAGGGTCGAGCGCCGGCAGCTCGCCAAAGGTGAGGTAGTGCACCAGGACGGCCGCCGTGTTTACGGAATTGTGCGGGCAGCCGGGCAGATTGACGATTTTGATGCCTGGGACCGCTTCGTGCAGGCCGACCGCGCCAGTGGGATTGGGATTCGACCGCACCAGGCCTCCATCCCACGCGCATGCGCCAACGGCGATGGTGGCTGCCGCGCCGCCGCAGACTTCGGTCGCGATGTCGAGGGCGGTGCGTCCGCCGATGGTGCAGTAGATACCGTCGTCGGCAGTGGGAATGGCGCCCTCGACGACCACCAGATACTTGCCCTTTTCTTCGTCGACTACGCGTTTGAGAGCAGCTTCGGCATGCTTGCCGTAGCCGGCCATGATGGTTTCGTGGTACTCCCACGAAAGCGTCTCGAGAACCACATCCTCGACGGTGGGGTGCGTGGTGCGCAGCATCGATTCGGTATTGCCTGCGCAATCCTGAAATTCGAGCCACACCAGGACGGGCTTACGTTTTTGACTTAGCGCTCCGGCGATGGTTTGCGCGTAGGACTTCGGCAGCGCCAACGTAGCTGCCATGGTGCCGCAGAACTGCATAAAGCGCCTGCGCGAGACGCCGCGCCGCCGACATGTTTCCAGAACCGATTCTTCTATGACCATCCGGGCTCTCCTGCCTGCTACTGGGATCCTGGGGTTTTGCAGACAGACCGTACCTTTGGGGAAAAGCGCTTGTATGTGATTGCCGTCACCGAGAGGAAACTATGGTGTTTTCGGCACCTTCCACCCCGGCTTCAGACATTAGGCAACAGGGGGTGGTCATTCGCTCGTGATCGCCGTCACAGGGGGTTGTGCCCGCAGTCACAGCCACTTCCACAGAGCGGCATCAGACTCTCCGGCAGGAGGCTTTTCACTATGAAAACCCTCGACGAGATTGTTTCCAGGAATCGCTCTTTTGTGGTTCCGGAAAAGATCCTGGTGGCGACGGATCTGGCGGATACGGACTATCTGATTCCGCACGCGGTGGCCCAGGCACGAGCCTGCGGCAGCGCGCTGACACTGGTCCACGTGATTCCGCCGGGACAGGCGATTCTCCTCGACGCCAGCGCTATCCCCTACCTCGACGTAGCGGAGATGAAGCAGGAAGCCGGGCAGACTTTGGAGCGTGTTGCCGCCCAGGCGCACGCCAGCGGCATCCCCTGCGAGGTGGCCGTGGTGGAAGGCAATCCGAGGGAACAGATCACGGTGCTGGCGCGAGAGATCAAGGCTGGACGGGTGATTGCGGGGACCCATGGACGGCGTCATCTGAAGAAATTCCTGCTCGGCTCGGTTGCCCATGAGATTCTGCGTTCCGCCGAAGTGCCGGTTTGCACGATCGGCCCACACGCGCACGAGGCTTCGTCCTTCGGGGCGCCGCGCAGGATCCTGCACCCGGTGTCGCTGTGCGCCGGTTACGAAGACAGCGCCCGGATGGCCATCGAGATGGCGCAGTTCTACCGCGCGGATATCACGTTGCTGCATGTGCTGTCGCGCAACGTGGAAAGCCAGCCGGATGTCGATCGGGTAGTGGAATGGACCAAATCGGAGATGCAGCGCATCATCCCCGAGGAAGCGCCGCTGTGGACCAAGGCGACGATTCAGGTGGAGATCGGCGATGTGGTCGACGAGGCGCTGAACGTGGCCGCCGACATGAATGCCGACCTGATCGTGCTGGGCGTGAACAGCGATGTTTCGTTCTGGCCGATCCGCGGCGACGACACGGTGTACAGCATCATTGCGCAGGCGAAGTCGCCGGTGCTAAGCATCCGGCACATGCCGGGGACAGTTGTGTAAGCGGGGCGGGGCTGCCGCTCCACTGCACTGCAGGCCGTGGAGCGATTCTGTTCTTCTAAGGACGGATGCCGATGACGGAGAGCATCCGTCCTGTGAATCCCTGTTCGGCGCGGTACGAAAAATAGCGGTTGCACTGGCAGCGAGTGCAGTCGCCGATCACGACGATGGCTTCCGGGCGCAGGCCAGCGTCGAGCAGTTGCCGGCGATTGGCTTCCATCAGATCAAGGTGGAGCGAGAGTCCGACATGGCCGTGCCCGGGCGCTCGCGCGGTGAGAAACAGGAGCGGATATTTCTCGCGGACCGGGTCGGAGTCCGAGACTTCGTAAAACAGCTCCTGGCCGTAGGCGAACTGCGAAGTGAACTCGGCGCGCACTTCCTCGCCGACGGCGTAGCAGCAGGCGCCAATGCCCGGACCGATAGCGGCGATCAGGTCCTGCGGACGACTACGGAAGGCGACGCGCATCTTTCCCACTCCGCTCTCGACGATTCGCTTCACGGTGCCGCGCCATCCGGCGTGAAAAGCGGCAACGGCTTTCTTTTCCACGTCCGCAATTAAAACGGGAATGCAGTCGGCCGTCTGAATGGCAAGCAGGAGACCAGGTTCGCTGGTCATCAGGCCATCGCCCCTGCACGGCACTGCGTCCGCAATGTCGTGGTGGCCGACGCTCAGTACGCTGGAGGAGTGAATCTGCTTCAGCATGACGAGCTTCATCGACCGCGGAGCGCCGAGGGCCTTCAGAAATCGGCGCCGGTTCTCGAGAACGTTTTCGCGTGTGTCGGAGGCGGTGAATCCGAGATTCAGTTCGCCGCTGCGCTGGGCGGGGCGCCAGGCGGTGGTCACGCCGCCGGTACGCGTGCTGAAACCGTGCACGAGCCAGGGCCAGGCATTCCATTCGGGAACACGAACGATTTCGAGGCGCGATTTGACCACCCGCCGGAGAATCTGCGGGGGAATCGCTGTGGGAGCGTTTCGCTTTGGCTCTCGGGGCTGTTTCCGTCCGGCCGGCGAGCGACGGCCTGACGTAAGGTCAGCCCTGCCGAACAATTGGTCATGGGCCTGGACGTGAGCAGCATCGGCGCGGGAAGGAGCCATTGCACCTTATTTTATCCGGGGATGATCGCGGAATTTGACTGAGGCTCGATGGAACCGAGGGATCAACGAGGCAGATCCGCGGCGTAGATGTTCGCAGCCGACATGCGCGCGCTCACCAGCGGGACGTCGCCGGGAGCAAGCCCGGCGAAACGGTAGTCAATAACGTTGGCGGAGCGGAGATCGTGCAGGTCGGCCACGCGCTCGACTTTTCCCGTTTTGACGGCAACCTTATAGATGGGCTGATCGGCCTGAGCAAAGTCGTGGAAGAAGATGGCGCTGTCGTCCTGAGACCAGATGGGATCGGCGATGTTCTGCTCGGTGAGCAGCCGCCAGGTCTTCGTTGCGACGTCGAAGAGCATGAGCTTTTTCTGATCGATGGAGAGCGCAGCAATGTATTTGCCGTCGGCGGACCAGCGCGGGCTGAAGAGGCCATCCGATCCGGGCAGCTTGGTCATGGCTTTGGTGGCGAGGTCGACAAGATAAATCGCTTTGGGCTGCGAAGCTTCGGCCATCAGGTCAGGCAGACGCCCGAAGACCAGCATTCTGCCATCGGGCGACCAGTCGGGATCGGCCTCGCTGCGCACCTCATCGAGGACTTCCTGCAAATGGCCTCCGTCGGCGTCCATGGTGTAGACCTTCCAGGGCTTGCCGGGCTGGCGCCCCATCAGGACCAGCTGGCGGCCGTCGGGCGACCAGTGCATCATGAAAACCTGCATGGGACGGCCCGTCAGTTCCAGACGCCCGGATCCGTCGCCGCGGCTGCGCCACAGGGAGTCGTCGTCCTGACGAATCCAGGCAACCCAGTCGCCATTACGCGAGAATTCCACGCGCCGGGCGGTGCTGAGGCCGGTGGTATAGGGCAAAAAGATGCTGGCGCCGCGGTCGTAGCGCAGCAACTCCGATTGCGTGTTCAGTCCGATGAAAAACGTGCGGCGCCCGCCGCGCTCGATGATGGGTGCGAGGTAATTAAGCGGACCGTTGGTAATAGGAATCGGCTTCTGGGGACTGCCAAAGAGTCCGCCGTGTTCCGGAATCGCCCAGATGTTGCTGTTGCCGGTGCGCGCGGACTGAAAGACGTAGTAGCGGCCATCGTCGGTCCAGCTTCCGCAGCATTCTGCTGCAGGCGCGCTGTTCCAGTTGTCCAGCAGCATATGGACCCCGCTGCCATCGCTGTTCACCTGCCACAGTGTCGAGGTGTGGGTTTCACTGTTGAGCAGAGTGAGGCGCAGGCGCGAGCCATCCGGCGACCAGCGGAGCCAGAAGGCGCGACCGGGCAGGGATGCAAGTTTGCGGCTCTCCGTTCCGTTGTCCCGCGCTATATAAAGGTCGTCGCCGGTCGCGTAGAGGATGCGCTGGCCGTCGGGCATCCAGGTGGCATCGTGCGCGAGGATGCCGGGGATGCGCCGTGCTGTGCCGCCGATCGTGGAAACGATCCAGAGCGCCTGTTCGGGCGCCGTGGCCAGGTGGTTACGCAGCAGCAACCGCGATCCGTCCGGAGAGATGTTACCGAGCGACGGCGCGGCCAACTCATCCGGAAGCGGCAAAGTGCTGGTTTCGCCGTCGGCAATGAGGGCCTGAGCGAGCACGCCGCGGCCGTTTTCGATTTGCGGGAAATAAATGCGTGAGCCGTCGGTCGCCGTTCCCGGGAAACTTTCGAAAAGGGGATCGCCGGGAGAAACGCGGCCGGAAAATGTCACCTGACTAATGAGCGGCGGCAGATTACTGGCTGGCCGCATCTGCAAACCGGCGACAAAACCGCCGACTACGAGCAGAACGGCAGCGATTACAGTTGCGGCCACATGCAGGCGTGCTGCGTGAGCGGCGGCGGAAGTTTTTGCCAGAGATGCTGCCGACGGCTCGGTCTCCTCGTGAGTGCCGCCAGGCGCCACTGCCCAGCCGGATTTCTCCTCGTGCTGTGGCCCGGCTACGGTGACCGGAGCAAGGAAGCGATAGCCGCGGCGCGCCAGAGTCTCGATGAAGCGCGGATTCTCCGCCGAGTCTCCCAGCGATTCGCGCAGCTTATTGATAGCGGTGCCCAGACTGTGGTCGAAATCGACGATGGTATCGGCACCCCAGAGCCGCTGCTGAATCTCATCGCGGGTCACGACCTCGCCAGGCCGCTCCAGCAGGCAAATGAGGACGCGGAAAGGCTGCGCCTGCAGCCGAATGCGGACGCCCGATTTGCGCAGTTCTCCGGATTCGGCGTCAGCCTCGAAGAGGCCGAAGCGAAATCTGGATGCCGTCTTTTCCTGATGCTCAACTGGGGCCGGCATAAGAAAGGTCCCGCATGGCCAGGGGGGACCTTACGTTGTACCGCTATTGAGGCACGCCGGTCAACGTGGCGACAGGTCCTGATGGTGGGTGAGACAGAGCTGTATGTACTTCAAATAGGATCGTTTGGCTGTTGATCGAGATTTGACGGAAAAAAGGTTTGCTGTGCATTGCGGGTCGTGGTGGCGAACGAGTTTAGTTCACGCTGGCACCGCAGCGTGTGGAAGCGCGATGAGCGCTCCGGTCTGGGGGCCAGCACAAACGGTTTTGGGAGGCAACAATGATCTCGACGAACAGGAAGAAACGGAATCGCTTCGGCGAGTGGTTCGTATTCACATTCCTGCTGATCCTGCCGGTGTTTTTCGCTGCGCGGGCGAACGCGCAGAGCGACACGGGAACGATTACGGGCACAGTAACCGATCAATCCGGTGCGTCTATTCCCGGCGCCACCATCATAGTGACCGATCTGGCGACCAACCGCGCGGTCTCCGTCCAGAGTCAGGGGGACGGAAGCTTTGCCGTGAATGCTTTGCCCATTGGCAACTACAAGGTGGAAGCAACGAAGCAGGGTTTCAAGGCCGACTCCACCACGTTTTCTCTGCAAATCTCCGAGGTGAAAGAGTTTGGCTTCAGGTTGGAGGTTGGGTCGTCCACCGAGACAGTGGAAGTCACGGGCGCGAGCCCGCTGGTCGATACCCAGAGCTCGTCGGCTGGCGAAGTGATCGAAGGACGCCAGGTCGTCGATCTTCCGCTCAACGGCCGCAACTTCACCACCCTTGCTCTGTTGACTCCCGGCGTCAGCCGTGGCCAGTACTCCGACAACGCCAGCGCTCCCAGCAACAATGCGGAAACCTGGCGCAACGCCGATTCCGGCGCCGCGGCCCTGGCCGTTGACGGCTTGCCTCCTCAGTCCGACAACTTCATGATCGATGGGATCGACAACAACGAGTCGCTGGTCAACACCCTCGTGATCTTCCCGGCCATCGAAGACATCGCGGAGTTCAGGACGACGACCAGCACGCCCTCGGCTGAATTTGGGCGGGCCGGAGGCGGCCTGGTCCAGGTCGCCACGAAATCGGGATCCAATCAGCTCCACGGCGCTCTCTTTTGGTTCAACCGTTCCAAAGTCGCGGCGGCCGATGTGTTTCAGTACACTTCCAACCCCCCGTGTACCTCCCCGAATGAGTCCAACTGCGTGTCGGCTCCCGAGTTGTCGCGCAATCAGTTCGGCGCGGCATTGGGCGGGCCGTTTTGGAAGAACAAGCTGTTCTTCTTCGGCGATTATCAGGGGTGGCGTGAGGATGTTCCCAACGGCGTCACAACGACCCGCGTTCCCACGGCTTTGATGCGGACGGGCAATTTCACGGAACTGCTGAGCACCACCGGAGCGGGGACAGCGACCACCGTGCCCATTCAGGCAATCTGCCCGAATCTGTACACAACAGGGTCATCGCCGACGCTGCTGCCGCAGTTTGCAGCAGGTTACGGCTACGTCTATAACCCGCAAACCTGTCTGCCTTTTGGCTGGACCGGCGGCGTCGGCACCTCGCAGGCGGGCAATACCGCGCTCAATATCGTCCCGGCTGCCAGCCAGATTAAGGCCGGCCTCAATTATCTGGGTGTATTCCCGCTTCCGAATGTTGCAGGTGCAAACATGGCGGCGAATGACATTAACTTCAGCCAGCCGCAGCAGATGATCACCACCATGAACGACTACGATGGCCGCGTGGACTGGACGGTTACCGCGAAGGACAGTGTCTTCGCCCGTTACAGTATGGGCCAGGACTTCCTGAATGCCACAACCTATCTGAAGGACTCCAGTCACGACGTGCCCTCCGGTAATGGCACAAATCCATCGCATCCGCGCCAGGTCGCGGTCGGGTATACGCATATTTTCAGCACCACGGTACTCAACGAATTCCACTACGGGTGGGTGCGGGATCTTTCCGGGTACCAGCAGCCGGACGCGAGCGTGCCGCTGGCCGCGAACCTGGGCATCGCAAACGCCAACACGTCTCCGTTGCTGGGCGGGCTGCCGATCATCGGTGGATGGTACGGCAATCTGAGTTACCTCGGCGACGGCGGCCCCTATCTGATCGTCGAGCCGACCAATCAGTTCTCCGATGCAGTCACCTGGACAAAGGCGAAACACACGCTCAAATTCGGCGCCAGCATTATCCATCGGGACGTGAACTGGGATCAGGGCAACGATGCCAAGGGTTACTTCTGGATCGACGACGGCAACTATGGCGCCTATCCTGCCCCCACCTCGGGTCACGGAACGTTTACCGGCTATGAGCAATCGGAGTTGCTGGCTGGCTTCATGGGCGCCTACTCGGCGGGAGCCTTTTCCGGGTACTACGACACGCGCAGCTGGGAGAATGGCTTCTTCGGCCAGGATGACTGGCGACTGAGCCCCAGAGTGACACTGAACTTCGGCCTGCGCTACGACCTCCTGACTCCGGCCAGCGAAGCGCACAACCACATGTCCAATTTCGATCCGGCGACGGGTGAGCTGGTTGAGGCTGGTACCTCCGGTTGGCCCGCTGCGCTCGTCAATACGCCACACGACGACTGGGGACCGCGCGTCGGTCTTGCCTGGGATATGCGGGGCAATGGCAAAACTGTGCTGCGCGGCGGCTACGGCCTGTACTACTTCCTGAATCGCGGCGGCGTGGCTGAGGAGCTTTCAGAGAACCCGGACTGGAACGGCACGCAGACCTACTACGCGTGCCCGACGGCAACCACGTGCGGTACCGGCTACCGCTTTACGCTCAGCGGTGAGGCGCCGAACGGGAGCAACAACCCGACCGCCGCGACTGCTTCTCTGCCCTCCAAAGTCGGCGTCAACCCGGCTGCCATCAACTCGTCGGATGACGTTGTCTATTATCCGAAGAACACCCCGAACTCCCACATCCACCAGTGGAACGTCCAAATCGAGCAGGCACTGGACAGTCACACCGCGCTCACCGTGGGCTATGTTGGAACGAACATGGGGAATCTCGCGACCCAGTTCAACGCCAATGAAACGGCGCTGGGCACCAGCACCAGCTGGTTCCCGGTCGGAGGCTCCATCAACCCGGCGGGGGTGGGCCAGATCAACGCGTACGAAATGATCGGCAGCGGAACCTACAACGGCCTGCAGGCGCAACTGACGCGCAGAATGGCCAGTGGGCTCCAGGTGAACGGTTCGTACGCCTGGTCGCACGCTATCGACAACGCCGATGACGTTCTGGCGAATGCACCCACGGGCGTGCTGGTAGGAAGCAACGGAACGCCGCTGCTGCAATACCAGCGCGGCAGCTCGAACAACGATCAGCGCAACCTGTTTGGCCTGGCAGCCCTGTATGATTTGCCCTTCGGACGCGGGAGGATGCTGGGCAGTAACATGCCGCAGGCCCTCGACTACGTGGTCGGCGGCTGGCAGTGGAACAACGTCGTCTTCCTGAACAGCGGCACGCCCATTGATATCCAGGGCGCGCCGAACAGCCCCAACGGTCGTCCGGACTATCACGGCGGATGCAAGACCGATGTGTCATGGAATATCTGGATGAGCTGCCCCGCGGGAGCGTTCACGGCTCCGGCGGGACTGGTCGGCGACCTGGGGCGGAACGCCTTCGCCGGCCCCGGAACGCACACCTGGGATACCTCGATGGTGAAGAGCATCACGGTCGCAGAGCGGGTGAAGACGGAGTTTCGCGCTCAGGTGTACAACCTGACGAACACGCCGCAATTCCAGGATCCGGACAGTAATTACAACGACGGTGACTTCGGACAGTTGCTGAGTCCTCGCATCTCACCTACGAACCGGGAGCTCGAGCTCGCGCTGCGGCTCTCGTTCTGATCTGCGGTTGTTTCATGCGCCACGGCTGAGGCCTCCCGCCGTGGCGCAGATTTTCCGCACATTTCCAAAACCGATAGCCTGAACCACGAAAGGTGTTGCCATGAAGGGCTCCGGGAGGCTGCTTGCTCTTGCTGCGCTGTTGTTCGCCTTTGGCGGGCCTGCGCGAGCTGCAGTTGCATCAAAGGGTGAGGACCAGTTACCGACCTGTCCGGCAACGGTAACGACGAACGCGCCGTGCGTCGATAAAGTCGACCCACCGAACTGGTGGATTGGGCTGCCTTCCCCCATGCTTCTCTTGCATGGAACCCATCTCAAAGGGGCCAGGGTTTCAATCTCCGGCAAGGCCGTAACGATCACGCAATCGGAGATCATGGCAAACGGGCACTATGTTTTCCTCTGGCTGGCGACGCGAGGCGCCGATCCTCAGCCTGTTCGCATTCATGTAATCAGCTCGGCCGGGTCTACGGAGGCGCCGTTTCGTCTTGAGCGCCGCTTGCCCGCTGCGCATGCCGGGTTTTCCGCGGCGGATGTGATGTACCTGATCATGACGGACCGCTTCGCCGACGGGGATTTGTCGAACGATCCGCAGCCATCGGAGCGGAGCCTGTCACGCGGCTGGCATGGAGGCGACTTCCGTGGCATCCAGGCGCATCTTGACTATCTCCAGCAACTCGGCGTGACTACTCTCTGGACAACACCGGTCTACGATAACGACGGCGGAACGCAGGCCTACCATGGCTACAGTGCGACCGATCTTTATCGCACCGATCCACACTTCGGCACGCTGGCCGACCTGCGGAAATTGTCGGATGCGCTGCATCAGCGGGGCATGAAGCTGGTCCTGGATACCGTGCCGAATCACGTGGGCGCCATGCATCCGTGGGCGACAGATCCGCCGATGGCGGACTGGTTCCATGGCACTCGCGCCGATCACCGCATCGCCAGCGACAGGTTTCAATCCGTGATCGACCCGCACGCAACCCGCGAGCAGAGCCGGGATGTCACGGAGGGCTGGTTCGCCAATGTGCTGCCCGATCTCAACCAGGAGAATCCCCTGGTGCGGCAGTACCTGATCCAAAATGTGATCTGGTGGGTGGAGACCACAGGCGCCGACGGGCTTCGGTACGACACATTTCCCTATGTCGGCCGATCCTTCTGGCAGGCATTGGATCAGGAACTGCGTGTGCCTTATCCGCGCCTGACAACCGTCGGCGAAGTGTTTAATGGCAATCCGGTCGTCACCTCTTTCTTTGCGGGGGGCGTTGTTCGCGAGGGCATCGATACCGGACTCTCAACGCCGTTCGACTTTCCAACCTACTTTGCGCTGCGCAATGCGCTCTCTCATGGTGAAGAGCCGGCTGGAGATGATGGCATGTTGGCGCTGGAGGGCGTGCTGCGCGAGGACTGGCTTTATCCTCAACCGGAGCGGCTCGTGATCTTCATTGGAAATCATGACACGGTGCGCTTTCTGAGCCAGCCCGGCGAAAGAATCGCCGATCTGAAGCTGGCGTTTGCACTGCTCGCCACACTGCGCGGCATGCCGCAGATCTATTACGGAGATGAAATTGCGATGCGCGGTGGCGCAGACCCTGACAATCGGCACGATTTTCCTGGCGGCTTCCCAGGGGATGCGCAGAATGCGTTCACCGCTTCGGGAAGAACGGCGGAGCAAGCCGAGGTCCACGACTGGGTCGCATCGCTCTTTCAGTTCCGGCAACATCACGCTGCTTTGGCGACAGGCGAGCAACAGGATCTCTTTGCCGACGAATCGGCATTCGTCTTCGTGCGCACACCCGATTTGCGGAAGGGATGCGGAACGGGGAACGGCGAACACTACCTGGTGGCTGTTAATTCCTCCGATCAGGCGCGGGAAGTGAAGCTCGAACTTAACCATACGGCTCTGGACGGCTGCAGGGATTTCAGAGGCGAAGTCGGAGCAACCGGCCTCCTTGAAGGAACTGGAGCAGAGCTGACCCTCTCGCTGCATCCGAAGGAAGCGGCGATTTTCAGAGCGCAGTAGTGGGGCGCCGAGCCATCGTGCCCGTGGGATATATTGTTCGGGGCGCGAATTTGAGCCCTGAAGATGCTGCTCTGGGTTTCGATTTTGACTTGTCGCGCAGACTTTCTGACGAAAACCATCCCTCGTCGCGGTGTCCGATTTCCTGCTGCGGCTGTCGTCCTGTTTGGTATCGCAACGCTGCCTGTGCCGGCGTTTGCCCTGGGTCAGCCACGTTATGTGAGCGCTGCGCCAACTCCGGGCAGCTTGGCGCTTGCTGAGGGCACGAAGGCGGCGGAGCTATACGTTGACGCCAATGACTGGCCGGGGGTGATCCGCGCCGCGCATGATCTCCAGGCGGACATCCGCCGCGTCACCGGTCTCAATGCGGGATTCAGCGAGGATGGAAGGCCGCCCACAGGCGAAGTGGTTCTGATCGGCACGATTGGGAAGAGCCAGGCGATCGATCGGCTCATCCGCGAGCGAAAAATCGACGTCGGGGCGATTCGCGGCAAGTGGGAATCGACGCTGACGCAGGTGGTTGATCATCCGCTGCCCGGCATCGCGCACGCGCTGGTTATTGCAGGCAGCGACAAGCGAGGAACGATCTACGGCATCTACAATCTCTCCGAGCAGATCGGCGTTTCGCCGTGGTACTGGTGGGCCGATGTGCCGGTTGAGCATCAGACTGCTCTTTATGTAGAGCCCGGCCGCTGGATTGAGGGCGAACCGGCTGTGAAATACCGGGGCATTTTCCTGAATGACGAGGCGCCCTCGCTTACGGGTTGGGTAAACGAAAAATACGGTGGCTATAACCACCAGTTCTACGAGAAGGTCTTTGAGTTGCTGCTGCGGCTTCGAGCCAATTTTCTTTGGCCGGCCATGTGGAACAGCGCCTTCGCGGCCGACGATCCACTCAATGCAGAACTTGCCGATGAATACGGCATCGTGATGGGCACTTCTCACGAGGAGCCGATGATGTGCGCGGAGAAGGAATGGAAGAGCGCGGACGGCCCATGGAACTACATTACGAACTCGAAGAGGATCGACGATTTCTGGCGCGGTTGCATGGAGCGCGACAAGAACTACGAGCAAATCGTGACTCTCGGGATGCGGGGCGTCAACGACACACCGATGACCGCCTCCGCTAACACGGAGTTGCTCGAGAAAATCGTTGCCGATCAGCGCCGGATCCTGAAAGAGACGGTTAATCCCGATCTCAGTAGGATTCCGCAGGTATGGGCGCTCTATAAGGAGGTTCAGGGCTATTACGAAAATGGAATGCGCGTTCCGCACGATGTGACCCTGCTGTGGAGCGACGATAACTGGGGAAACCTCCGGCGCCTGCCGACAGCAGAGGAAAGGACGCGCAGTGGGGGCGCAGGCATTTACTATCATTTCGACTACGTTGGTGGCCCACGCTCATATAAGTGGCTGAACACGAATTACCTTCCCAGGATATGGGAGCAGATGAACCTTGCGCTGCAGTATGGAGCGACGCGCATCTGGGTTGTGAATGTCGGCGATCTGAAACCGATGGAATTTCCTATCGAGTTCTTCCTGACCATGGCACGGAATCCAGAACGCTGGGGCAGGAACAACCTGCAGGAGTTTACGCAGCTGTGGGCAGCGCGCGAATTCGGCCCCGAACACGCTGCGGAAATTGCCGAACTCATGTCCGGCTACACAAAGCTTAATGGCCGCCACAAGCCTGAACAACTGGAGCCGGATACCTTCAGCCTGACTCATTTCAACGAGGCGGAGCGCGTATTTGATAAGTGGAAGTCGTTGACCGAAGAGGCCGAGCGCGTCGATCAGGAACTGCCCGAGAATCAGCGCGCGGCGTTCTTCGAGTTAGTTCTCTATCCGCTGAAAGCTTCGGCGATTGTGAATGAGTTATACATCACCGCCGGCAGGAACCACCTTTACGCTACACAAGGCAGGGCGAGTACAAACGACCTGACTGAGCAGGCTCGCGCGCTCTTTGCCGAAGATGCGCGTCTCAGCGAGGAGTACAACCATACGCTGCTGAACGGCAAGTGGGACCACATGATGGACCAGACTCATATCGGCTACACCTCCTGGAATGAGCCTCCGGTCAACGCGATGCCGGCGGTTAGCGAGGTACAGCCACTTTCGGGACCACACATGGCAGTCACGGTCGAAGGCGCCCCGTTTGCGGCAGCGGGCCCCTTTCCGCCGCTGGCGCTGCCCGCGTTTGATGTTTTTAATCGTCAGGCTCGCTCCATCGATATCTTCAATCGTGGCGACCAGCCGTTTTCATTCACGGCGAAAACGGATCAGGCCTGGATTCAGGTTAGCCCGGCTACAGGAGAAATCAGTAAGGATGAGCGCCTCCGCGTCACAATCGACTGGAACTCGGCCCCGCGGGGCCAGAGCTTCGGCTCTGTCGTTATCCAGCAGAAAGACGGGCAGGCCGTTACGGTCCGAGTTCAGGCGCTCAATCCCTCCACGCCGTCGCGTGATTCGCTGGATGGATTTGTGGAGGCGAACCACTACGTTTCCATCGAGGCTGAGCATTTCACTCGGGAGACGCCGGTGGGTTCCTTGCAGTGGGAGAGAATCCCCGGTTTCGGCGAGACTCTCGGAGGCATGGAAGTCTTTCCGGTCACTGCCGCAAGTCTCGAGCCGCCGCAACCGGCGCCCACGCTCGAATATCGGATGTATCTCTCCGATCACGGGAAGTGCGACGTAGAAGCGGTTCTCGCGCCGACCCTCAACTTCGTTCCCGGGCGCGGCCTGCGCTACGCCATCTCCTTCGACGATCAGCCGCCGCAGATCGTCGATACCCTCGCAGATAACTCACAGAAGGCCTGGGAAAAGGCGGTCAGCGATGGCGTACGCAGAGTTACCACGGGTTTGTCCGTCGACCAGCCGGGGTACCACACTCTGAAGTTCAGGATGGTCGATCCTGGGGTAGTACTGGAGAGGCTGGTGGTCGGCTTTGCAGATCCTACGTCGGGATATCCAGGATTTTCCGGGACGAGCCAGCCATTAACACCAGATAGCTATCTTGGGCCGCCAGAAAGCTATCATCGGTTATCATCTTCTTCGTCACATAAATAACATAGCCCTTGTGGCATGTAACATTGTCCCTTTGCCGGTTATCGTCCGTATGATGGATCGGGCGACCGGCTCGCATTCAGATCGACTAAGGTTTGCTGCGAGTGTGGCACTCCTGGCGCATAACATCCATCATCAGTTGCATAAGTCTGCCAACAAGCGGCGGTATCGTCGGGACGGCGCGGGGACTGTGCGTATTGCCACACCAGCGCCCGCGGAAATCCGCTCGTTGCCGGATCCAGCGTCTTTCCGGGCACGACACATCCAGGGGCGGGCGGACACTGATCGTTCCAAACCCACAGCTTCGCGTTCGAAAAACGCCTCTCCACATCCTGAGCCGTCGAAATCATCTTTGAGCCTGAAGAAACAGCAATGCCCGAGCAGTAGACGCCAGGCCTGTACGTCGACTGATCCACGGCTGCGATCCACGCACCCACATAGGCGGCCTGCTCTGGCAAAAGCGCACCGCCTTCTTCCTGATCGAGGAAAATAATCGCGCCTTGCGGAAATCCCTCTTGCTTTGCAGCGGCAATGGCAGCAGCCGCGTCTGTTCGACCAAGCTCGGCTGCGTCCTGACCCTGCAACTGAGCGTCGAGCCGGCCGTTGAACAAAACGAGAAAACCAAAGCCTGCCGCACGCACGACGCCGCGCTTGCCCGCCCATGGATTGTTACTCATGCCGGGCGGATTGTTGAGCCAATAGCCCGAGTACGCAAAGGTACCATGCAGCGCCGGCAGCAGGTCGTCGCCGGGATAGGTATTCTTGTCGAACCCGATATAGGTACGTTGCCCCGCAACGGCGAGCACAGGCGCCAACAGCGCGACAGCAACATATCCCGGACGATTCATCGCGGCTAAGACCTGATCCTCGGATTCACAACCATATACAGAACGTCGGTTGCCAGGTTCACCAGGACGTACGTAAGTCCTACCGCTAAGATGCAACCTTGCAGAAGCGGATAGTCGCGATTGGAGATGGCTGAGACGGTCAGACGCCCAATGCCGGGCCAGCTGAAGATGGTCTCTGTGACGATAGCTCCGGCTAACAGTGCCCCGAACTGCAGACCGATCAGGGTTAGCACCGGAATCATGGCGTTGCGCAGCGCGTGTTTGTAAACCACGGTCCGCTCCGGCAATCCCTTGGCGCGGGCGGTGCGGATGTAGTCCTGGCCGAGTTCCTCGAGCATCGACGTGCGCACCATGCGCGTGAGAATCGCAGCCAGCGCGCCGCCCATGGTGACCGCCGGAAGAATCAGGTGTGAGAAGTCGCCGGCGCCGGAAACGGGAAGCCATCCCAGCTTGATGGAGACAAGCAAAATCAGGATCGGCCCCAGGGCAAAGGCGGGAAAGGAGAGGCCGAGCAAGCTCACCACGCTGAGCACGTGGTCGCGCGGCAGGCCGCGATGCAACGCCGCGCTGATGCCGGCAGGAATGGCCAGCAGCAGGGCCAGAATCAGCGCCGCGGTGGTCAGCTCCACGGTGAAGGGATAGCGCGCGAGCACGAGGTGAGTGACCGAGTCGTTGAGGCGGATGGAGCGGCCCAGATCGCCGCGCAGGACGCCGCGCCAATAGTGGACGTACTGGGTTCCAAGGGGCTGATCGAGGCCGTAGGCATGACGCAGCGCGGAAATGTCCGCGGGGCGTGCGCCCTCGCCCAGCATTTGCTGGATGGGGTCTCCGGGCACGATGTGGATGAGCAGAAATACGATGGACACGACCAGCCACAGCACGGGGAGCGTGTAGCCGAGTCGAGTCAACAGCGATCGCAGCAACCGTCTCATCCGTTTGCCTTCTCCGCGACGGGCTCCTGTTGCTCGATGCGCACTTTGCTGATGCGCCTTCCGCTCATCTCGATCACGGTCAGACGGCGGCCCTCATATTCAATACTTTCCCCGCCGTGGGGAATTTTACCGAGACGCGTCAGGAGAAAGCCCGCCAGCGTTTCAACACCATCCTCGCGAGGCAGCCGCCAGTTCATCTGCGTTTCCAGATCGCGGAGGCTGACGCTGCCATCGAGGACCATGCCCCCGGTGGCAGTCGCGAGCACGGCGCGAGGGCCAACGTCGAACTCGTCCTCCACTTCCCCGATCAGCTGCTCGATGGCATCTTCCACGGTGACGAGGCCAACGGTCGAACCGAACTCGTCGACGACAATGGCGATGTGCCGACGGCGTTGCTGAAACTCATGCAGCAGGTCGAGAACCGGCTTTGTTTCAGGAACCACCAGGACTTCGCGCATCACCTGCTTCAGGCGCATGTCGCTCAATGGCGCGGTTGAGAAGCGGGTAGCAGCAGTGGCACGGAAATGCATCAGCCGGCTGATGTCTTTGGAGTAGACAACGCCGACGATGAACTCCGAGCCACGCGATGGGTCATAGACGGGAATTCGCGAGTGCTGCTCCTCCACAATGCGCGCGCTTGCATCCTCGATGAGCATGTCCGCCGGAAGAGAAAAGATTCTCTGGCGCGGCGTCATAATCTCACGCGTCACCACTTCGTGGATTTCCACGGCGCGGTGGATCAGCGATTCCTGATATTCGGGCAACATGCCCATGCGCCGCGCGGCGGTGGCCATCAGCTTCAGCTCTTCCGGCGAATGGACTGCACCCTCCGTGGTCAGCGGGGCCCGAAACAGGCGCAGCACCAGGGCAGCGGAGCGGTTCATCAGTCGCACGATGGGCCGGGCCAGGTGGATGAAGACCTCCATGGGCCCGGCAATGGCGACGGCCATCTGGTCGGCGCGCCGCAGCGCCAGGGCCTTCGGCACCAGTTCGCCCAGAAGAACATGCAGGTAGGTGATGAAGGCGAAGGCCAGCGGCACGGCGGCCAGATGCGCATAGAGGCGCGCATGGGGCAGTGGGCCCATGGCCTGCTCGAAGAGGCCCGCGATGGCCGGCTCGCCGATCCAGCCCAGCGCCAGGCTGCACAGGGTTACGCCCAGCTGGACGGCGGGAAGAAAATCCCCAAGGTTCTCCTGCAGGCGGCGGACGATGCGGGCGCCCGGCTTGCGCTCGGCGATGAGTTGCTCGATGCGCGTTTCGCGCACGCTGACCAGCGCGAACTCCGCCGCCACAAAGAAGCCATTGGCCAGAATCAGGACCACGATGGCGACGCCGTGAAAGAGGAGGAACTCCGACATTGCCCTC
>JASHPM010000282.1 GCA_030038115.1 Acidobacteriaceae bacterium
TTCTTCAACGGCTATCGTCCGCAGTTCTACTTCCGGACCACGGACGTGACGGGCGTGGCGCATCTGCCCGCCGGCACGGAGATGGTGATGCCGGGGGACAACGTGGCGCTGGAGATTGAGCTGATCACGCCGGTGGCCATGGAGAAGGGGCTCCGGTTCGCGATCCGCGAAGGCGGCCGCACCGTCGGCGCCGGCACGATCTCGGAAATTATCCAGTAACAGCTGGTGGCCGGAGCTGAAGAGCGGTTAGCTAAGAGCCGGTCAGCTAAAAAAGTGGTTAGCAAGTTAGCGGGGCTGATGAGACATTCAGCCTCTGTTGGCGAGGAAAGAAACGACACTATGGTTGGACAGAGAATACGAATCCGGCTGAAGGCTTACGACTATCGGGTGCTGGACACGTCGACGGGCGAGATTGTTGATACGGCGAAGCGGACGGGCGCGCAGGTAGCGGGACCGATTCCGCTGCCGACCGTGAAGAACAAGTACTGCGTGCTGCGTTCGCCGCACGTGGACAAGAAGTCGCGCGAGGCGTTCGAGATTCGCACGCACAAGCGGCTGATCGACATTCTGGAGCCTACGCAGCAGACGGTGGACGCTCTGATGAAGCTGGATCTGCCGGCCGGCGTGGATGTGGAGATCAAAGCGTTCGAAAAATAGCTTTCGGCGTACAGCGATCAGCGTTCAGGTCGCAGCGGTGAATGGAACAGCAGTTGTGACAAACCTACAGTGACCGCGGTGGTTGTGCGGGCATGATGAGGAAGAGAAAAGAAGATGCCAGTCAACGGGATTTTGGGAAAAAAGATCGGGATGACGCAGGTCTTCGATGACAACGGTGAGGTTCATCCGATCACCGTGCTGCAGGCGGGTCCCTGCGTGGTGACGCAGCTGAAAACCGCGACGAAGGACGGCTACGACGCAGCGCAGATTGGGCTGGTGGAGTTCGTGAAGGCGTCGAAGGTGACCAGGCCGCAGGCCGGGCACTTTGCGAAGCAGAACGTTGCGCCCGTGAAGTTCCAGAAGGAAGTCGCGATTGAGGCGGCGAAGTCAGCCGGCGATGGCGAAACTGCGACCGATGGCGTGAAGGCCGGGGATCGCGTGCTGGTGGACATTTTCTCCGATGAGAAGTACGTCGATGTGACTGGCACGAGCAAGGGACGCGGGTTTGCGGGGGTGGTGCGGCGGCATCACTTCGGCGGCGGTCCAAAGTCGCACGGACATATGTTCCAGGTGCAGGGCTCGATTGGCGCGTCATCGTTTCCGTCGCGCGTATTTCCTGGGCAGAGAATGCCGGGACATCTGGGCGTGGATAAGGTGACGGTGCGGAATCTGCGGATTCGCGGGATCGATCTCGACGAGAACCTGATCATGGTCGAGGGAGCAGTGCCGGGGCCGCGGGATGGATATGTGCTGATCACGAAGGCGAAGGCTCCGCCGCGCGAGCGCCGTGGATTTGCTGGTGGCGGCACGGTCGATCCGCTGAAGGCTTCGAAGAGGTCCGCGGGGAAAAAGAAGTAGCTACAGCTAATAGCTGGCAGCGGAGTAGCGGAGAGAGAAAACGATGGCAAAGATTGACGTGGTGGATCTCGGAGGCAGGAAGGTGGGTTCGCTGGAGCTGGCCGACGAGGTCTTCGGGCAGGTGAACGAGGCGCTGCTGTGGGAGGCGGTGAAGCATTACCGCGCCGCGCTGCGCCAGGGTACGCACGCGACGAAGAACCGCAAACTCGTCGCCGGGTCGGGCAAGAAGCTGTGGAAGCAGAAAGGCACGGGCCGGGCGCGTATCGGGTCGGTGCGGTCGCCGCTGTGGCGGCATGGTGGCACGGTGCATGGGCCGCAGCCCCGGTCGTATGAATATGCGTTTCCGCGCAAGAAACTGCTGGGCGCGCTGCGTTCCGCGCTGGCCACGAAGCTGGCCGATGGGAAGTTGACGGTGGTGGAGTCGTTTGAGCTGAAAGAACCGAAGACGAAGCTGTACCGCGCGGCGCTCGACAAGCTGGAAGCGAAGCGGACGGCGCTGCTGGTGGAGAACGGGCAGAGTCTGGGGACGAATCTGCTGAAGGGCGCGAGGAATCTTGCGGGTGTGGAGCTGATGCTGAACAACGAGGTTCATCCTTACGATCTGCTGCGGTCGGAGCGTGTGATTTTCTCGCGGCCGGCGCTGGAAAAACTGCAGGAATCGCTGAAGAAGTCGGCTCCGAAGGCTAAGAAAGCGGAGGTTGCGTGATGCTGTCGACCTATACCGTCATTCGGCGGCCGATGATTACCGAGAAGGCGCTGGCCGCCAAGGAGACCCAAGGCACACTGGTGTTCGAAGTGGATGCGAAGGCTTCGAAGACGCAGGTGAAGCAGGCGGTGGAAGCGCTGTTCAAGGTGAAGGTGCGCGCGGTGCGCACCGCGAACATGGTGGGCAAGGAGCGCCGCCGAGGCAAGTTTGCCGGCTATCGCGCTGACTGGAAGAAAGCTTATGTGCGGCTGAAGGCAGGCGAGAAGATGCCAGATTACGTGAACAACCTGTAAGAGCAGCCGGAAGCCTGTAGCCGGTAGCGAGCAGAGCAGAGAGAAGAAAAGATGCCGATTAAAACATACAGACCGGTCACATCGACACTGCGATTTCAGACCACGCTGGTGCGGGATGAGATCACCACCGATACGCCGTACAAGCCGCTGCTGACAAATAAGCTGCGGACGGGCGGGCGGCGGAACTCGGGTGACATTACGATTCGTCATCACGGCGGTGGGCACAAGCAGAAGCTGCGGCTGATTGACTTCAAGCGCGAGAAGTATGGCGTGCCGGGCAAGGTGGCCACCATCGAGTACGATCCGGGCCGCTCGGCACGGATTGCGCTGATCAGCTACGCGGATGGGGAGAAGCGGTACATCCTGCAGCCGGTGGGGCTGAAAGTGGGGCAAAAGGTGATGAGCGGGCCGGATGCCGACATTCTGGTGGGCAATGCGCTGCCGCTCAAAAATATTCCTGCCGGCACAACGGTACACAACGTGGAGCTGCGACCGGGCAAGGGCGCGCAGATGGCGCGTTCCGCAGGAGCCTCCGCACAGCTGGTGGCGAAAGAAGGCGAGTATGCGCTGCTGAAACTGCCGTCTGGCGAAACGCGGCGGGTGCTGGTGAATTGCATGGCGACGATCGGGCAGGTGGGCAACACGGATCACGAAAATATCTCCATCGGCAAGGCGGGGCGCAATCGGTGGAAGGGTATTCGCCCGGCCAACCGCGGCGTGACCATGAACCCGGTCGATCATCCGCATGGCGGCGGCGAGGGCAAGACTTCAGGCGGACGGCATCCGGTGACGCCGTGGGGCCAGCCGACGCGCGGATACAAGACGAGAAACAACAAGCGGACCGATGCGTTCATCGTGGCCCGCAGAGGGAAGTAGAGGGTAGCGATGGCAAGGTCAACAAAAAAGGGTCCGTTTATCGACGCGCACCTGATGGTGAAGATCGTGGCGATGAACAACGCGAACGATAAGAAAGTGGTTCGCACCTGGTCGCGGCGCTCCACGATCCATCCGGAGATGATCGGGCATACCATCGCGGTGCATAACGGCAAGAAATTCGTGCCGGTGTATGTGACAGAAAACATGGTGGGGCACAAGCTGGGCGAGTTCGCGGCCACGCGGCAGTTCAAGGGCCACTCGGTGAGAGCGGCGACCGAGACGGTGACGAAGCCGAAGTAAGGCAGCTCGGTAAGGATTGGGAAGGCTGGAGTAAGGAATGGAAACACAGACACGGGAATTTCGGGCTGAAGCGCGGTTTCAGCGGGTGTCGCCGCAGAAGGCGCGGCTGGTGCTCGATCTGATCAAGGGCCGGGGTGTGGAAGAGGCGCTGAACACGGTTGCGTTCACGAAGAAGGCGGTGGCTCCGCTGGTGGAAAAGGTGCTGCGTTCGGCGCTGCAGAACGCGAACCACCTGAGCCAGGAGCAGGGTCTCGATGTGGACATCGACAACCTGTACGTGAAGTCGGCGGTGGCCAACGACGGGCCGCGCATGAAGCGGATCCGGCCGGCTCCCATGGGCAGGGCTTACCGGTACCAGCGGCGGCTGTCGCATATCGCCATCTCGGTGGCGGAGCGTGCCCAGGCCGAGGGGCTGGTGCATCGCGTGGAAGAAGAAACGGCTGAGCAGCCGGTGAAGCAGGCGGCGGCAAAGAAGACGGCAGGCAAGAAGGCTCCGGCGAAGAAGACAGCGCCGAAGAAGGCGGCTGCACACAAGCCGGCAAAGAAGTCCGCGGCGAAGAAGTCCGCGAAGAAGAAATAGAGGATCGGGGAGATTATGGGACAGAAGGTCCATCCTTACGGATTCCGGGTGGGAATCAACAAGCCGTGGCGCTCGCGCTGGTTCGTCAGCCGCGATTACGACAAACTGCTGGTGGAAGACGTTCACCTGAAGCGCGAGCTGAAGGAGAAACTGAAGGCGGCCGGCGTGAGTTCGGTGGAAGTGGAGCGGCCGGGGAACAAGCTGCGGCTGATGATCCGCACGGCGCGGCCGGGCATCGTGATCGGACGCAAGGGCGCCGAGATCGAGAAGCTGAAGGGCGAGCTGCAGAAGCGGACCAACCGCGATGTGTTCATCGACATTCTCGAAGTGAACAAGCCGGAGCTGGATGCGCAGCTGGTGGCGGAGAACATCGCGCTGCAGCTGGAAAAGCGTGTGGGCTTCCGGCGCGCGATGCGCAAAGCGGTGGATTCGGCGCTGCGCTTTGGGTGCAAGGGCATTAAAGTGCGGGTGTCGGGCCGGCTGAACGGCAACGAAATCGCGCGGTCGGAGTGGTACCTGCAGGGACGGCTGCCACTGCACACGCTGCGGGCGGACATCGATTACGGGTTTGCCGAGGCGCGCACAACGTATGGCGTGATCGGCGTGAAGACGTGGATTTATCGCGGAGATATTTATCAGCAAAAGCGGCGTGAGCCGCAGGCCGCGGTGGGAACTTCTGTGTTTTAGGTTGCTGCGAGCTACTGGCTGCGAGCTGGTAGCGGGTATCTGGTAACTCGGTTGAGGATTTCGTTATGTTGATGCCAAAGAAAGTGAAGTACCGCAAACAGCAGCGCGGGCGCATGCGCGGCAAGGCGTGGCGCGGCAGCGAACTGTCCTTCGGCGACTTCGGGTTGAAGGTGATGGAGTGCGGCTACATCACCGACCGACAAATCGAAGCCAGCCGCGTGGCCATGACGCGTTTCATCAAGCGCGGCGGCAAGATCTGGCTGCGGCTTTTTCCGGACAAGCCGGTGACCAAGAAGCCGGCCGAAACCCGTATGGGCAAAGGCAAGGGCGCGCCGGATCACTGGGTCGCCGTGGTTCGCCCAGGCCGAATCCTGTTCGAGATGGAAGGCGTGACGCCGGAGATTGCGACCGAGGCGATGCGGCTGGCGGCGCACAAGCTGCCTTTAAGAACGAAGTTCGTGCAGAGGCACGACGCGAAAGTAACGGTGGCGGCGAAATAAGTTGGCAGAGATTGGAAAGTCAGCGGAGATTGAGTTGCGGGTGGGGCCGTGGATCTGGGTCCGGCCGGAGAGAAGAGAAACGATGGAAGTCGAGAAGATTCGTAACCTGAACGACGATGAGCTGGCGCTGGAAGGGCGGAAAGCGGCGGAGCAGCTGTTTCGCCTGCGCTTTCAGATGAAGCTCGGGCAAACCGAGGGTGTGAAGAAACTGCGCGATCTGAAGAGAGACGTGGCGCGGATCAACACGATCACACGCGAGCGGGCGCTGGGGATACACACCCTGGTGGCGAGCAAGCACGCGGTAGTGGCCGGGCAGGGCGCGACGAACGAGCTGGAATCCGAAGCGGTGACGGCGGCGCCGGTGAAGCCCGAGAAGAAGGCGGCGAAGGCGGCGAAAAAGAAGGTGGCGGCGAAGCCGGTGGCCGCGCATAAGCCGAGCGGCAGGTCAGCGGCGGCGAGGTCGACGGCAAAGCCGTCGGCGAGCAAGAAGAAAGCGGCGCGGTCCGCGAGTGTGAAGAAGGGTTAAGCCATGAGCGCAACAGCAAACAACACGCCAAAGGCAGCCGGGATGGAGCACCAGTCGCGCCGCAACGAGAAGGTGGGGCAGGTGGTTTCGACAAAGATGCAGAAAACCATCGTGGTCGAGGTGGAGATGCGCAAGGCGCACGCGAAGTACAAGCGCATCGTGCGGTCGAGCCGGAAATTCTACGCGCACGACGAGCAGAACACGGCGCGCGTGGGCGATGTGGTGCGCATCCGCGAGACACGGCCCCTGAGCAAGTTGAAGAGGTGGAACCTCGAAGAGATCGTGCGCCGATCAACGCTGGCGCAGGTGGAAGAAGCCGAAGCGGCGGCCGGGATTACCCCGGAGCAGTAACAGGAACAGCGTTGTAAGCGGAGATCGCGGCCAGGGCAGTCAGGGACCGCGACGGCGAGAAGGAGAGAGAGCCATGGCAGTGCAGATGAGGACGATGCTCGAGGTCGCCGACAATTCGGGCGCACGCAAGCTGCAGATGATTTTGCCGCTGGGCGGAGCGAGCGGGCTGAAGGCTGGGCTGGGCGATGTGATCACCGCGGCTGTGAAGGAAGCATCGCCGGATGGCCAGGTGAAAAAGGGCAAGGTGGTGAAAGCGGTGGTGGTGCGGACGCGCAAGGAAACGCGGCGCCGGGATGGAACGTATATCCGATTCGACACCAATGCGGCGGTGCTGATCAACGAAGCGGGTGAACCGGTGGGAACGCGCGTGTTCGGTCCGGTGGCGCGCGAGCTGCGTGAAAAGAAGTTTTTGAAGATTGTTTCCCTCGCTCCGGAAGTTCTGTAGGCCGGCGCGGGCAGCAGAGGACAGAGATTATGGCGGGTTTGGATATTCAGCGGAACGACACGGTGCAGGTCATTTCCGGGAGCGACCGTGACAAGAAGGGGCGCGTGCTGCGCGTGTTTCCGGACACAGGGCGGCTGCTGGTGGAGCATGTGCGCGTCGTGAAGAAGCACCTGAGAGAGAATCCGCAGCGGCGCATCAAGGGCGGGATCGCCGAACAGGAAGCGTCGGTGCACCGGTCGAACGTCATGCTGGTATGCCCAAGCTGCAATCAGCCGACGCGGGTAGCGCACAAGTTTGAAGGCGATGTGAAGGTGCGGGTTTGCAGGAAGTGCGGCGGAACGATTGCCGCGAAGAAGAAGTCGTAGCTGGTAGCCGGTGGCGAAACAGACAGGCTTCATGCCACCAGCTTCCGGCTTATCGAAGTCCTCCGCAACGGTAAACAGCCAGGAGCTAATCCGAGACCGGAGACACGGAAGAGAGAAAACGAAATGGCAGCGAGACTGAAAGAGAAGTATCACAAGGAAATCAGGGGCGCGCTCCAGAAGGAGCTGGGCCTCGAGAACCCGATGGCGGTGCCGCGGCTGGAGAAGATCGTGCTGAACATGGGGCTGGGCGAGGCCACGCAGAACTCGAAGATGCTCGATCCACTTGCCGGCGACCTCGCGGCAATCGCGGGGCAAAAGCCGGTAACCACGCGCGCGAAGAAGTCGATTGCGGCGTTCAAAGTGCGCGAGAACATGCCCATCGGCGCAATGGTGACGTTGCGCGGCGACACCATGTACGAGTTTCTGGACCGGCTGATTTCGGTGGCGCTGCCGCGGGTGCGCGATTTTCGTGGCGTATCGACGAAGAGTTTTGACGGGCGTGGCAACTACACGCTGGGCATTCGCGACCAGCTGATTTTTCCGGAGATCGACTACGCGAAGGTCGAGAAGCTGAAGGGGATGAACATCACGATTGTGACGTCGGCCCGGGACGATAATTCGGCGCGGGCCCTGCTGCGGCAGTTCGGGATGCCGTTCCGGCAGACGGCGTAAACGAAGGGCGGAGAGAGATGGCAACAACTGCAAAACGAGTGAAGGACGCAAGGAAACCGAAGTTCAGGAGCCGGAAGCATAACCGCTGCAAGCTGTGCGGAAGGCCCCGGGCCTTCCTGCGGAAGTTTGGCGTGTGCCGGCTGTGTTTCCGCGGGCTGGCCCTGAAGGGCGAGATTCCCGGGGTAGTGAAGTCCTCCTGGTGAGGATGGATCCCAGCCTGCCAGCAGCCGGCAGGATGGGGCATCGGGCGCCGTTCAGGCGCAGGACAATTTGGACCGAAGGCCGAGAGGCTGAAGGTCAGGAGACATTTTCGCTGGTTCTCCGCTGCAGGTGAGCAGGACGGGCGGAGCGAACGGGGAATGAAGGAGAAACGATGAGTTTGACCGATCCGGTAGCAGATTTCCTGACGCGGATTCGCAATTCGATACGGGCGCGTCATCAGAAACTGGATGTTCCAGCCTCAAAGCTGAAGGCCGAGATTGCCCGCATCCTGAAGGAAGAGGGCTACATCTCGAACTTCAAAACCACCGAGGAAAATGGGCGCGCGGTGCTGCGGGTTTACCTGAAGTACGGCGCGAACAACGAAGCGGCGATCCGCGACCTGGAGCGGGTTTCACGCCCGGGCTGCCGTGTCTATATCGGCCGCGACGAAATTCGCCGGGTGCAGGGTGGGCTGGGCATCAGCATCATGACTACACCCAAAGGCGTGATGACGGGCCGTCAGGCACGGCGCGAAGGCGTAGGCGGCGAAGTTCTGTGTGAGATTTGGTAGCACCTGTTGATCGCTGTTAGTCGTTAGCTGCTCACTACCGGCTACCGGCTGCTTTTGCAAGGCTGCAGTGGAATGGCAGAGCGCAAGCGACGCCGGGACTCGCAAGCCAGGAAGGATTTGAGATGTCACGCATTGGGAAGAAACCGATCGCCTTGCCAGCCGGCGTCAAGTACTCGGTGCAGGGCAGCGTGGTGGTGGTGGAAGGTCCGAAGGGCAAGCTGGAGCAGGCGATTCCGGCGGGGATCAAGCTGGAGACGCAGGACGGGCACGTGCACGCGGTGTGCGAGAACGACTCGCAGGCAGCGATTCACGGGCTGACTCGAGCATTGATCGCGAACGCCGTGAATGGCGTGACGAAGGGCTGGTCGAAGGATCTGGACATTGTCGGCATCGGTTACCGCGCGGAGCTGAAGGGCAAGAATACGGTGGTGTTCACGCTGGGCTACTCCCACCCTATCGAGTTTCCGCTGCCCACTGGTATCACGGCGACGATCGACCCGAAGCAGACGCGGATCACGATCGCCGGGATCGATCGCCAGAAGGTTGGGCAGGTAGCGGCGGACATGCGTGCGCTGCGTAAGCCCGATCCGTACAAGAACAAGGGCGTGCGCTACGCCGGTGAGAGGCTGAAGAAGAAGGTTGGCAAGACGGGAGCGAAATAAAGCAGGGAGCAGGGAATAGGGAGTAGAAAAAGCCAAAACAGGCTGCAGGCGTGAAACCCGAACGAGGCTGCTGGGCAGCTTCGCTGTCAGGAAGGAAGAGAAGCTATGATTCCGCAGAGGAAGAGAAACGAGATTCGGCAGCGTGTGCACACGCGCATTCGCCGCAGGCTGACCGGGACAGCGGAGCGTCCGCGGCTCAGCATCTATCGTTCGCTGGACCATATTTACGCGCAGGTGATCGATGACAGCCAGGGGGTGACCCTCGTTTCGGCGTCGACGCTGGCGGCGAAGGCGAAGACGGGCGGCAACGTGGCGGCGGCGAAGGAGATTGGGAAGCTGATCGCCGAGCGCGCGAAAGAGAAGGGGATTCAGAAGGTGGTCTTCGACCGCGGCGGGTATTTGTATCACGGGCGCGTGAAAGCGCTGGCGGATGCAGCGCGCGAGGCGGGGTTGGAGTTCTAGGCGCGGCAGATGCCGAGCGGAAGGAAATCAGGAAGCGAATGGCGATACTGAAGAAGAAACTGGATTCCGGACAGTTCAACCTGAAGGATCAGGTCGTGGCCATCAACCGCGTGACTAAGGTTGTCAAGGGCGGCAAGAACATGTCGTTTGCCGCGCTGGTTGTGGTCGGCGATCCGGGCGCAGGCGTGGTGGGCTATGGCTCGGGCAAGGCGCGCGAGGTTCCGCAGGCGATCCGCAAAGGCATTGAGGCGGCGAAGAAGAACTTGGTGCGCGTGAACCTGACGCAGACGACCATTCCACATCAGGTGCTGGGACGGTTCGGATCGGGACAGGTGCTGCTGAAGCCGGCTCCCGAAGGAACGGGTGTGATTGCCGGCGGCGCGGTGCGCGCGGTGATGACCTCGGCGGGCGTGCAGAATGTGCTGACTAAGAGTCTGGGCACGGCGAATCCGCACAACGTGATCAAGGCGACCTTCGATGCGCTGGTGCAGCTCCGCGATAAGAATGAAGTTGCGGCGATGCGCGGCAAGCAGGCGCAGGAGATTTAACGATGGCGGAGATGATAAAGCAGACGGGGACAAAGACGAAAGCTCCGGCGAAGGCCGCGGCGAAAGCCAAAGCGAAGGCGACGATTCAGATTCAGTATTTCCGGTCGATGATCCAGGCTCCGCTGAAACACAAAAAGGTGATCAAGGGGCTGGGCTTCACGCGGCTGAACCAGATCGTGGTGCGGGAAGACACTCCCTCGATCCGGGGCATGGTGCGGACGGTGCCGCATCTGGTACGGATAGTGAACGGCTAGCTGCCAGCTGCCAGCAAGGGACTTCACGTGCTGGCTGCTGGACGCTAAGTAAGCGAGTCGTTCGGTGAGATTCCGGGCGGCGTTGAGCGAGGACACAATGAACTTATCGAATCTGCGAGCGCCGAGGAAGGCGAACAGGAAGAAGAAGCGCATTGGGCGCGGCATGGGATCCGGAACGGGCAAGACCTCAGGACGCGGTCACAAGGGGCAGGGGTCGCGGTCGGGTTCGAGCCTGATGCGCGGCTTTGAAGGCGGCCAGATGCCGCTGCACCGTCGTTTGCCGAAGCGCGGCTTCACGAATATTTTCCGGACGGAATACACGGTCGTGAATCTCGACCGGCTCGCCGAGTTGGGCGAGAAGGAACTCACGCTGGAGAAATTCACCGAGCTGGGGCTGCTGAAGAAGCGGAATGAACTCTTGAAAGTGCTGGGCGATGGCGAGCTGAAGGTGGCAGTCACCGTCCATGCCCATAAGTTTTCTAAGTCCGCGCAGGAAAAGATTGAGAAGGCCGGCGGCAAGGCAATTGTGTTGGGCGGAGCCAGCGAGCCGAAGGCGAGCGAAAAGCCGGCGAATGCAGGGCAAAAGACGAGTAGTGATAAAGCGGTTAGCGAAAAATCAGCGGGACGCGAGCCAAAGGCGAGTAAAAAGTGAGCGCGGCAGGCCAACGGTTTAGAATGAGAGCACCAACTCATGTTTGAGAAGTTCCTGAATATTTTTCGCATCCCCGACCTGCGCCGGCGTGTGCTCTTCACTCTCGGGATCCTGGCTGTGTACCGGCTGGGCGCGCACATCACCACGCCGGGCGTGAACGTGGCGGCACTGGAGAATTTCTTCAACAATCAGGCCGGCTCGTCGCTGGGGCTGGTGGATCTGTTCAGCGGCGGCAATTTGCGCCGCCTGACAGTTTTCGCCCTGGGCATCATGCCGTATATCACGGCATCGATTATCTTTCAGCTGCTGACCGTGGTGTATGAGCCGCTGGCGAAGCTGCAAAAAGAGGGCGAACTGGGGCGGCGAAAGATTACGCAGTGGACACGCTATGTGACCGTGGGACTGGGCGTGGTCCAGTCGGCGGCCATTGCCATTGCCTTGCGCAGCTCGTCGGGCAATCTGGTGCTCAATCCGGGCTTTGGCTTCATCGCGATGACCGTGATCACGCTGACCGCGGGCACGACCTTCATTATGTGGCTGGGCGAGCAGATCACCGAGCGTGGCATCGGCAACGGGATGAGTCTGCTGATTTTTGCCGGCATCGTGGTGGGATTGCCGCGCGGCATCCAGGACCTGATCAACACCGCGAAGTCGCAGCGTTTTGGTGTATTCACTGTTCCGGCGCTGATCCTGCTGGTTGTCGCCATGGTGGCCATTGTGGCCTTCATCGTTTTCGTGGAGCGCAGCGAGCGGCGCATTCCTGTGCAGTACGCGAAGCGGATCGTGGGCCGGCGGCTGATGGGCGGGCAGTCGACGCACCTGCCGCTCAGGGTGAACTCCGGCGGCGTGATGCCCATTATCTTTGCCGCGTCGGTGCTGTCGGCCCCGATGCTGTTTGGGCAGGCGGCGTTCGTCAAGAACAGCGCGTGGCTTTCGCGTACGTTTGACGCGCTGCGCGCGGGCGAGCCGGCCTACGAGTTGCTGTACATGATCGCGATTGTGTTCTTCGCCTACTTCTATATTTCGATCGTATTCCGGCCCGACGACATCGCCGATAACATGCGCAAGTACGGAGGCTTTATTCCCGGCATTCGGCCCGGGCGGCGGACGTCCGATTTCGTGAACGAGATCCTGACCCGGATTACGCTGGTGGGCGCAATCTACCTGATCGTCGTGGCTATCATCCCGCAGCTCCTGATCAGCGGCATTCACCTGAACCATCTTTGGCTGGTGGGGAGGTTCTTCGAGTCCATGCCGCTGTGGGTAACCAACGGGCTCGGCTTCAACTTTTATTTTGGTGGTACTTCGCTGCTGATCGTTGTCGGTGTGGCGATGGATACGGTGAATCAGATTGAGTCGCAGCTGATTATGCGGCACTACGAAGGATTCTCGCCGAAGAGCGGGAGAATTCGGGGAAGGCGGGCCTGGTAATGACGTTGACGGTAGCGGATGCGCATGTGGAGACCAAGTCATCTTTAACGGGGACACCGGGGCCGATTCTGTTGCTGGGCGCGCCCGGTGTGGGCAAGGGAACGCAGGCGAAAGAACTGGTGGCCAAGTGGGGGATTCCCCAGATTTCGACCGGCGATCTGTTGCGCTACCATCGTGATCATGGGACGCCGCTGGGTTTGAAGGCGAAGGAAATCATGGCGTCGGGCAAGCTGGTTCCCGACGAGCTGGTCAACGAGATGGTGGCCGAAAGGCTGAAACAGCCGGACACGACGAATGGCTACATCCTCGACGGATATCCGCGAACGCTGGGCCAGGCGAAGTGGCTGGATGAGCATGTGGGAGCCGAATCCGCAGCGTTGCCGGTAATTGCCGTGAGTATCAAGGTCGGCTACAATGAGTTACTACGCCGTATTACCGGGCGGCGTACCTGCCCAGTCTGCGGGACGATTTACAACATCTACCTGCAGCCGCCCAAGGTCGACGAGAAGTGCGATCTGGACGGCACGCCTCTAGTGCGGCGCTCAGACGATACTGAGGAAGTGTTCCGGGAGCGGATGCGGACGTACGATGCGCAGACGGCTCCGGTGGTAGAGCATTACCGTGCTCTGGGGCGCTTCGAGGAAGTCAACGGGGATCAGCCGGTGGATGCAGTGGCAGCGGGAGTGGAAGCCGCGGTGGCGCGTCTGAGAAATACGGGCGCCGCGGCAATTGAGACGAAACAGAACAGAGTTCAAGGATAACGATTGTCGAAGGAAGACGCGATTGAGGTAATGGCAACGGTTCTTGAGACGTTGCCGAATGCGATGTTTAAGGTGAAGCTCGAGAGCGGCGGCCACGAGGTGCTGGCGCATGTGTCGGGGCGCATGAGGAAAAACTTCATCCGCATTCTTCCCGGCGACCGCGTGGCGGTGGAGTTGAGTCCGTATGATTTGAATCGCGGACGAATCGTCTACAGATACAAATAGCTGATAGCCGGTAGCTGGTAGCTTGTAGCCGAAGCGGGATAACTGAGCATCGGCGGCGACAGATCAAGCTAATAGCTAAGAGCTAGCGGCTGGAAGCTGGAGTTTATGAAAGTTCGGGCATCGGTGAAGAAGATTTGTGACAAGTGCAAGGTCATTCATCGCCGCGGTGTGGTGCGGGTGATCTGCGAGAATCCAAAGCATAAGCAGCGCCAGGGTTGAAGAACAAGGCGCGGCATTGGAGAGTCAGGCTTCTGTCTAAAAGGAAGCAGGGGTGAGTTAGCTGGAATCTAAGGCTTGCGATGAACCCCGAGTACTAACTCAGGCTCTCACCACTCCGGTACGAGGTTCGACCGGAACAACCGCTCCGGGATAATTTCCGGGCATGACGAGGGAAATGGTATGGCACGCATTGCAGGCGTCGATCTGCCTCGCAACAAGCAGGCAAGAATCGGGCTGACGTATATCTACGGGATCGGTCAACCACGCGCGCTGAAGATCCTGACCGTGGCGCACGTCGATCCATTCAAGAAGATCCAGGACCTCGGCGAAGACGAGGTCAATCGCATCCGCCAGGTGATTGAAGAGCAGGGCGATGTGGAAGGCGACCTCCGCAAGGACGTCACCATGCACATCAAGCGGCTGGTCGACATCCAGTCGTACCGCGGGCAGCGGCACCGCCGCAGTCTTCCGGTGCGCGGCCAGCGCACGCACACCAACGCCCGCACCCGCAAGGGACCGCGTAAGGGCACGGTGGCCAACAGGAAGAAAGCGACGGCGAAGACCTAATGGCGGACAAACCAGCAAAAGCCGCGACCGGAAAGGCCGCGCGCAACAAGAAGTTCAAGAAGCGCGAGCGCAAGAGTGTGCCGTTCGGCGTTGTGCACATCCAGGCCTCGTTCAACAACACCATCGTGACCATCACCGACCAGCAGGGCAACACGCTGTCGTGGAAGAGCTCGGGTTCGTTGGGCTTCCGCGGCTCGCGCAAAGGCACTCCGTTTGCCGCGCAGCAGGCGGCCATGAACGCGGCCAATATGGCGCGCGATCACGGTGTGCGCTCGGTGGATGTGCGGGTGAGCGGGCCGGGTTCGGGGCGCGAATCCGCGGTGCGTGCGCTGGCGGCCGCCGGCATCGATGTGCGGTCCATTCGCGACGTCACGCCGATTCCGCATAATGGGTGCCGGCCGCCCAAGAGACGCAGGGTGTAGGGAGCAGGGGGTAAAAAGCCGATCCCTGCTAAACTTATAGATGGACCGGGACGAAGGATTCCAATCCGTAAACCGGTCGGCCTCTGATTTAAGGAGAATGCATTGGCACGTTATACGGGAGCCGTCTGCCGGCTGTGCCGGCGAGAAGGCATGAAGTTGTTCCTGAAGGGCGCGAAGTGTTTCACCGACAAGTGCCCGATCGAGAAGCGCAATTTTGCCCCCGGCCAGCACGGGCGCGATCGCAAGGCGAAGATCGTGGGCTACGGTTTGCAGCTGCGCGAGAAGCAGAAGGCGCGCCGCATTTACTTCGCTCTTGAAGGGCAGTTCCGCCAGTACTACGAGAAGGCATCGCGCACGCCCGGCGTCACCGGCATGCTGCTGCTGCAGCAGCTGGAGCGACGCCTGGACAACGTGACGTTCCGTCTGGGATTTGCCAGCTCACGGCGCCAGGCGCGGCAGCTGGTTCGTCACGGGCACGTGGAAGTAAATGGGCGGAAGGTAAATATCCCCTCCTACCAGGTGGGGGTGGGCGACGAGATCAAGATTCGGCCCAACAGCACGAAGCTGACCCTGGTGGAAAGCTCGCGAGAATTAGCCAGCCACCAGCCGGCGCCAACATGGCTGTCGACCGACCCGAACAGCCTCAGCGGCAAAGTGCTGGCGCTGCCGAAGAGGGAAGACATCAACCTGCCGGTGAACGAGCAGCTGATTGTGGAATTGTACTCGAAGTAAGCTGGAAGCAGAAAGGAAGAGGCAGGAAGCTGGTAGCAAAAAGCGGAAAACCCGTGGTTCTTAGCTACCGCTACAAGCTGCCTGCTACCACCTGTAGTACGCAGGACGCCGCAAGGCGAAACTTAATCATGGAGTGAAACGGCACAGCCGCTGCAAAATGCTTCGCGGCGCTCGCTGTGCGGAGAATAGATATGCTTTGGAGAGGATTTCAGAAACCCAAGCGTCTGGCCGTGGATACGGAGACGCTCACTGAGAAATACGGCAAGTTCAGCGCGCAGCCGTTCGAGCGCGGATTCGGCACAACCGTTGGCAATGCATTGCGGCGCACGCTGCTGTCCTCCATTGAAGGCGCGGCTGTCACCGCGGTTCGCATCGAGGGAGTTCTGCACGAATTCCAGTCGATCGCCGGCGTGGTGGAAGATGCGACCGACATTGTGCTGAATCTCAAGCAGATTCCGTTCAAGCTGAACGGAGATGGGCCGAAGGCGCTCTATCTGAACGCGGAACAGCCCGGAGTGGTCACCGCCGGCATGATCGAAGCCGACGGCGACGTGGAAATTCTCGACAAGGATGTCTATATCGCCACCGTCAGCGAAGGCGGACGGTTGAGCATGGAGATGCGGCTCAAGCGGGGCCGCGGTTACGTCTCCGCCGACAAGAACTTCGATTCGGATCTGGGGATCGGGTTCATTCCCGTCGATTCGGTGCACTCGCCGGTGCGCAAGGTGAACTTCACCGTGGATGCCGCGCGTCTGGGACAGATCACCGACTACGACAAGCTGACGCTGGAAGTGTGGACCAACGGTTCCGTGCTGCCGGCCGATGCGATCGGCCTCGCGGCGAAGCTGCTCAAGGATCACATGAGTATCTTCATCAACTTCGAGGAAGAGATCGAGGCGGAGGGCCTGGCCGAAGAGGGACGCGTTCAGCTGAAGAACGAGAACCTGAACCGTTCCGTCGAAGAGCTGGAGCTGAGCGTGCGCAGCTATAACTGCCTGAAGAACGCAAACATTCAGACCATCGGCGAACTGGTGCAGAAGACCGAAGCCGAGATGCTGAAGACCAAGAATTTCGGGCGGAAGTCGCTGAACGAAATCAAGGAAATCCTCGCGCAGATGGGCCTGTCGCTGGGCATGCGAATCGACGAGCAGGGCAACGCGGTGCCGGGACCGACCAGCGTGTTGCCGGCCGCGCAGCTTGCCGCCAGCTACAGCCGCTTCGACGACGACGAGGACGACGGCCTGGATTCGGATCTGCCGATTCAGCCCGAGACGGAGAACTTCTAACCCAGGGGTACAGGTTACAGGGGACAGGTTACAAAACCTGTTCCCTGGACCGACCCGGTGAATAAGAGACGAAGACAGAGAGATTACGATGCGTCATCGCAATGCGGGATACAAACTGGGACGGAACACAAGCCATCGCCGCGCGCTGCTGCGGAACCTGGTGACGTCCATTCTTCTGGAGGATCGCGTCGAGACCACGGTGGCCAGGGCGAAAGCGGCGCGGCCCCATGTCGAGAAGCTGATCACGCTGGGCAAAAAGGGCGACCTGCATGCGCGGCGGCAGGCCCTGGCTTTCCTGCAGACGGGCGAAGCCGTCTCGCGGCTCTTTGACACGGTTGCGCCGAGGTATGGCGATCGCAACGGCGGCTACCTGCGGATCATACGCGCGGGCTTCCAGCGTGGCGATGGAGCGGAGAAGGTCTATATTGAGCTGGTCGATGCGGAACAGGTGCTCGACGAGAAGCGCCAGAAGCGTGCCGAGGCTCGGGCGAAGCGCCGCGAAGAGATGCAGAAGGCGCTGGCGGAGAAGGAAGTCAGCGAGAAGGCCGCGGGCGGCGAAGAGAAGGCGGAGTAGCGCAGCCGGCAGCTGGTCGGAAGTATCGGAGGGCGCATTCCGAACCGGGATGCGCCTTCCGCTTTCTGGCCGGACGATGGCGTCTTAATACGCAAAGATTTTGTGCGATCGGATGGCGGCGGCTGATAGGCTGGGCTGATCATGCCCCAGGAGAGCGAGGCTCGGCGACGAGGGTTGCTCGGGCTCAAGATGCCCAGCGCGGCGCGGCGCGGCGCGCGAGCGGCGGAGGAGCAGCAGGCGCGCGCGATTCAGGAGCGTGTCCTGCCGCGCACAATACCGCAGCTGGATGGGTTTCAGATCGCCTGCGCGTGGCGGCCGTCGGCGGAAGTGAGCGGCGACTACTTCGACGTGTTTGCGCTCGGCGGCGAGGGGATGGCGCTGTGCATCGCCGACGTCTCGGGCAAGGGCCTGGGCGCGGCCACGCTGATGAGTGAGCTGCACGATGCGGTGCGGGAATTTGCTCCGGGCGCGGCATCGCCGGCCGAGCTGTGCACAAAGGTGAATCAGGCCCTGTGCAGGCCCGGCCCGCAGACGAGATACGTCACGATGTTCTACGGCATGCTGGACCGCGATAAGCGGTTGCGCTATGAGAGCGCCGGACATTGCCTGCCTCTCCTGGTGCGCGGCGACGGCAGCGTCTGGTTTCCGGCGAGCTTCAGCGGCGTCATCGGCATCTTTTCGCACTGGTTGTATCAAAATCAGGAAGTGCAGTTGCGTCCCGGCGACTGCCTGCTGTTAATCACCGATGGAATTCTGCTGCCGGAGAACCGCCGGCGCGAAGAATTTGGCTACCAACGGCTGATCGCCGCGGTCGAGAGCGGCCGCGCGCATGGCGCCGAGGCGCTGAGCCGGGAGATCCTGGCGGCCGTGACGAAGTTCTGCGGCGGTAAGCTGCGCGATGAGGCTTCGCTGATTGTGATAATGGTCAACTAGCGCGGCTCGACTGCGACGGTAGCCGGCAGATCAAGGCTTTTCTGTCCGGTTACCCGGACCTTCATCCCCTGACTTAGATACGGCGCGATGACTTCGGGACGTGCCCAGTCGAGCGTCCAGCCGTTCTCAATGGCGACCAGCGTGTAGTTTCCCGGAATGACGCGATTCAGCGTGAAGCTGCCGTCGGAGTTGCTCTGATCGCGGCGATAGAGATCGTGCCCCGCGCCGGGATCGCTGGGAACGAGAAGAATCATAACGCCGCCCACAGGTTTGCCGTTGAGTTTGGCGTAGCCGTTGACGGTGGTGATTCCGTTGGCGAGCGTGGCCGCGAGCAGCACAGGCTGAGCGGACACGTTGACGTGACTGCCCTCCACGTCCGCGCCTGTGGCGGCCATCTGGGCGACGGCAAGGGTGGCGCCGGAGGCGTGCACCTGAAATTCGTAGGTGCCGGGCGCTACGGTGTGAAAATCGAATCCGCCATCGACGTCGGCCCTGGCACTGGCAGAGGGACCGCCGCTGCCATTGAGCGGAACCAGCACGACCGACGTGCGCCCGGGGAGCTTGCCTCCGGAAGCCATGACGACTTTGCCGGAGACGTCGACGCCGCTGACGGATAACGCCGAGAAATCGACGGTCTGATCGGTGGAGAGGTCGACGTTGGCGGTGCGAGGCTCGCCGCCATCCTGCCCGGCAAACTGACGGAGCATGTAGTGGCCCGGCGCGATGCCGCTGAAGTCGCCGATGATGGTTTGTTTGTTATTGAGGCCACCCATCCACGTGACGCTGGTGGGCTCCATCTGCTGGTCTCCGAACGCATCCTGGGTCAGCATGGGCATCGCAAAGCCGCGGTTTCCGCTCTGTTCCGGTGGACGGAGGGTCACCTGGATATGGATCGCAGGCACGGCGTGCATGGACATGTTGATTTCCACGCGATCACCCGCATTGAGTGGAATCGCCGATGCCGAGGCGGAGTCGACGGCGTTTTCGTAGAAGGTCATCGCATAGGCGACATCAAGAGGCGAGTGCGGCTGCTGGTCATCGGGAAGAGGATTGCCGCTGGCGTCGGTTCTGCGAGACGGATGGAATGCATACCAGGGCGAGGCGGAAACGCCGACGTAATAGGTGCCGGCCCTGAGGCGCGCAAACTCGTAGGTCCCGGTGTCGTCGGTCGTATCCTGCCCTGCGCTGACAATTTTGGTTTCGCCGGTGCGCTGATCCTGACGGAAGAGATGCACCTGTGCCCCGCCCACCGGCTCTCCGGCGTCGTCGGTGACCACGCCGCCGATGATCGCGGTTGGAAGAAGCTGCATGCGGAGATCCGGGGCGTCGAGATTCGGTCCGACGACGATGCCGGTGAAGAATCCGTCATGATCCTGATAGCCGGCGGTGATGTAGCCGCGGCGAGAGGCCTCGAGCCGGTACTTGCCAGCCTGCAAATGATCGAAGCGAAAACTGCCGTTTTCCGCGGTGATAACCTCGGCGATCGGAGACCCGCGCGGGCCGGGCATGGAGAGGGTCACGTCGGCGCGATCGAGAGGCGTGCCGGTGGTGGAGCTGACGACGATGCCGGAGATGGCGAACGCCGCTGGACCGGACAGGGTGGTGGTTGTCCCAGGCAAAGCTTGGCCTTCGTTTGGCTGCACAGCTACCGGAGGCGGAGGCGGTGGTGGTGGCGGCACGACGATGGTCTGGGCTGCCAGGAGCGACACAGGGCCAAGGAGCAGCGAAGCCGGAACCCAACGCCATCTCATTGCGCCACTCCCGTGTGAACGACGTCGAGGTCCACGCTGGCGGTTCCGCCTGGATCGACAGTAACGGTTTGACCTTTGCCGGCCCACGCGGCGAGGCCTTCGGGCGAGTGAAAATCGATCTCCTGCTGCGTATCGCAGGCGACCACGCGATAGGAGCCGGGCGCGAGATTGGGGATGGTGAACTGTCCGTTTGACTGCACCGATCCTTCAGGAAGATGAGCGGGCGTGGAAAAAAGGGGAATCGCGTAGATCCAGATCTGCGGGCGCTCGCCGGAAGTGGCGGGCGATGATGAGCCGTTGGGGGCTGGCGTGGCGATCTGGCCGGTGATGGTGCCGGCATCGTTGCGCAGCGTGACCTCGACCGGTGGCGGAGTGCTGCCGGGAAGGATGACGAGGGGATTGCTGCCGAGATCGGTGCCGCCGCTGGTGATGGAACTGATGTAGGCGGGCGGGAAAGCCTGCGCCTCGATCCAGTAGCGGCCGGGCTGGGAGACACGCAATTCCCAGTCGCTGCCGGAGTCTTCATTCGTCAGGCCGCCACTCATTCGACCGCCAATATCGTCGGCGGGTTCGAGAAAGATGTTCATGCCGGGACCGGAATTCATGGGCTGGGAACCATCGGTGGAGGCCAGAAACTCGCGGCGGATGACAACGGGAATGCGCGGAACCGGAACAAGGCTGATGGCGAAGCTAACCGGCGCGCTGTTCACCTGGAAGGTGGTGCTTCCCCATTGCATGGTTCGTCCATAGGCGTGAGCTTCCATGGTCCACGTGCCGTTGGGAACATTGGCGCGCACCACGCCCTCACGGCGATCGAGGAAGGCCGACTGGCCGGTGGGGCGGCCGCCGCTGTCGAGGATTTCGTAATTCGCCGGAGTATCGGACGGGCTCTGTACGAGCGCGGTCACCGGGAAGAATTGCTGGCGCACGAGAGTGAGGTCAGCCTCGGCCCGCTGTCCCGCGGCGAGAGTCAGTAATCCCGCACCGGAGGCGTCCGTGACGCCGGGATAGTAGATAGCGGGATAACCCCAGACCGGGCCGCGATCGTTGGCGGGCGATCCTGGCCGCTCGAGAGTGGCCTGTGTAGCGACCATGTAGGTGCCGGGCTCGAGGTCGGCGATGCGGAACGAGCCATCGCTGCGGGTTTTGGCCTGGCCGCTGAAGCTCCACTGGGCACGCCCATTCTGGACCTGCCTGCGATAGAGCATGATTTGAATGCCGTCGGCCGGATCGGAGGTCGATAGCGTGACCTGGCCGGTGATCATGCCCAACGGAGTAATGCGGAATGTGAGTGCAGGCATGTCCGGACCGACCTGAATGCGTCGAGGAGGGGCGTTTTCGATGCGGCGTCCACCCACGGAAATATGCATCGCCATGCCGTACATCATTCCCCCGAAGCCCTGGTAGCCGGGCTTCTGGACGGAGACTGAATATTCGCCCGGCGGAACGTTATCGAAAGAAAACGCCCCGTCGCTGTCGGTCAGCATGGCCTGATCCTGGCTGAGAGCGATGAGGGCGCGAGCGATGGGCTGCCCGCCGATCGCGTTCACCACGGTGCCGTGAACCGGATAACCCGGATTGGCGGCGGAGGTGTCCTGGGCAGCTACCGAAAACGCCGCCGAAAACGCAGCGATGAGGACCGCGAGCAGGAGCAGCGGCAAGTGACGCGTCAACGATGAAAGCAGGCGGCGCACGGACTTTGAGGCTATTCTCCGATCTGGTGCGGAAAAATCAAAGCTGGTGAATAGACGTACAAGCACGGTCGATTGTGCCCGACAGATCGGGCGGGGGAGCAATTCATGGAATTGTAACCGTCACGTTTCGCACCAACCTTTATATTTTCTGCTATGTCCGCCGAACCGCTGACGCTCGAAAGCGTCGCTGGGCAGGCTCCGGGTTGCCGGATCCTGCGCCTGACTGGCCCGCTCGTTCTCAACACCCTTTTTGACTTTCAGAACACGCTGCGAACCGATCCTCCACCGGCGCTGATCCTCGACCTGACGGGCGTACCCTACATGGACTCGGCGGGTATGGGGGCGATCATCAACTACTATGTGTCGAGCCAGCGGCACGGTCGAAAGTTCGTCGTGGCGGGCGTGAACGGTCGCGTGCTGGAGCTGTTCGTGATGACGAAGGTCGACGGTCTGCTCACGATGAAGGCAACAGTGGCCGAGGCTGAGCTGGCGGTCTGACGCCCCTGGCCGGTGCCAGCTGGTGGAAGGCCTCGAAATCGGTCGCCGAAAAAGCGCCTCGACCTGCAGTAACATCCCCTTTCGCGCTCCTTGACCGTCGCATTTGACGGCTATGGCTCGACTCCATTTAGGGTATTGCCGCAACCCTTCCCAAGCGATACCATTCGGGCGAACTTCATTGATTCATGATATTCATTCGCACGCTCCCGGTGCAGTATGGCCGTGGGCGCTGTTCATTTTTGGGTTTATTCAACCCATCGTGCCGAGGTCATCATGCATTCCTTCCGTTATTTTCCCGCCGTCATGCTGGCCGCAGCCAGCGCCTGCCTCCCGCTCCTGTCGCAGAACCCAAAGCCGCCCGCGTCCGTCGCGTCCGTTGTGGTCAACCGCATCACGACGCCGATTGACGAGACGAATCTTGTCGCACTCCCTGGCAACGTTCACCCATTGGCGCAGGCGCGTTTCGATCGCGGCGCGGCGGCCGCGTCTAGGGCCACGGGGCGCATCCTGCTGGTGCTCCAGCGAAGCGCGGCCCAACAACAGATGCTGACGCAGTATCTCAGCGACCTGCAAGACCCGTCCTCGCCGTCATTCCATAAATGGCTCACGCCGGCGCAATATGGCGCGGCGTTCGGCATCACGGATTCCGATCTCGACGCCGTTGAGACTTGGCTGCAGTCGCAGGGATTCAAAGTCGAAAACGTCCCGCAGGCGCGCAACGTAATCCAGTTCTCGGGCACAGTCGGGCAGGTACAGAGCGCCTTCCAGACTTCGATCCACGAGTTTCTGATTGGCGGCGAAACGCACTACGCAAACATCAGCGACCCGCAGATTCCAGCGGCTCTTGTGCCCGTGGTCGCGGGGGTTGGCCCGCTCAATGACTTTCATCCCAAACCTCCCCTGGTCCTGGGACCGCACGGCCACTACGATACGTCCACTGGCCGCATCAAGCCCGACCTCACGCTCGAGGACCAGAGCGGCTTCTTACTATTCGCGGATCCAGCGGACGCTGCCACAATTTACGACACACCCAACACCAGCCTGAACCTTAACTACACGAGCGGCACGACGTACGATGGCACGGGCGTGACCATCGGCGTTGCCGGAGTCTCCAATATCCCGCTGTCGGATATTGAGAATTACCGGACTGCCTTTCTGGGTGAGACGACGACCAATGCCAATCTTCCCACCGTGATCGTCGACGGCAATGATCCAGGCCTGCCCGGCGGCGGCTGGGAGGACGAGGCTATCCTCGATAACGAGGTTTCCGGAGGCCTCGCACCGAAGGCAAAAATCTATTTCTATACCTCCGCGAACACGGACCTGAGTTCCGGCTTCCTGGGTGCTGTCTTCCGCGCTATCGACGATAACTACGTCAGCATTCTCAGCATGAGCGTCGCGGAGTGCGAGCAGAATATTGGCTCCGCGGGCAACGCTGCGATCAACGAGGCGGCCGAACAAGCCGCGGCTCAGGGAATCACCGTCGTGGTGGCGTCCAGCGACAGCGGTTCGGCCGGCTGCGATGACTTCGACACGGCCACCGCTGCCCAGTACGGGTTCGCCGTGAATGGCTTCGCCTCCACCCCGTATAACGTGGCGGTCGGCGGCACCGACTACGACGTCCTTCCCGACGCATTTTCCACTTACGTCAACGACACGACCAGCGGCACGGCTCCGTACTATCGCACCGCACTGAAGTACATTCCCGAGAACCCGTGGAACGATTCCACGACAGTGAACACCACGTATGCCGACAACGTGCGCTCCTATAACAGCGAGGATGAGAGCAACATTGTCGCGGGCAGCGGCGGCCTGAGCACGATCTACGGCAAACCCTCCTTCCAGACTTCCCTCACTCCGACCGACAACGCCCGCGATGTTCCGGACGTCTCTCTGTTTGCCGCCAACGGCTTTTACGACGCGGCCTGGGTCTTCTGTTCGGACAACGTCGCCGATGGAGTCACATCGGAAACCTACACGGAGTGCCAGAACACCAATGGAGTATTCACCGACTCCACCGTCTTTGGGGGCGTCGGAGGCACGTCGGCAGCAGCGCCGGCGTTTGCCGGGATCCTTGCGCTGGTTGTTCAGGCGCAGGGCGGAGCGCGCCTCGGCCAAGCCGATTACATTCTCTACCAGCTGGCCAAATCGAAGTACTCGACCGTCTTTCACGACATTACAACCGGCAATAACTCGGTGCCCTGCGTCAGTGGCTCTCCGGACTGCGGTACGAATGGATTCCTCACCGGTTATAACGCAGGAACAGGCTACGACTATGCGACCGGCCTCGGCAGTGTCGACGTTAGTCAGCTCGTTAAGAACTGGGGCAGTGCCGTTCTGACGTCGACGTCGACGACGCTGAACATCAACGGCTCGACGGCCGCTTACAGTGGCGTTCATGGCGCAACGCTCACTTTCAATGCCGTTGTTAATCCAACCGCGGCGACCGGAACTGTGGCGGTGATCGACACGGCTAATCAGACTGCGGGGGGAACGACCAGCGGTCCGCAGAACAACGGGCAGTTTTCTATTTCTCTCACCGGCGGAACAGGGACAGCGACGTACAACGGCTTGCCTGGCGGGACGTATACGGTGTCGGGGCGATACGGCGGCGACACGTCGGATGCATCCAGCACGTCGACTCCGATCAGTGTGACGATTTCGCCGGAGCCCAGCACCACAGCGCTGGAGGCGAATGCGTACAATCCGCTGACCGGCGTCGGGGTTTCATCCAGCAGCATCCCCTATGGATCGGAGGTGCTGCTGGACGCGCAGATTGAGGGCACTGCCGAAGGCGCGAGCACCGAGGGCACGGCCACGGGGACGGTGACCTTCTCCAACGGAAGCACAACCCTGGGTACGGCCAGCGTGAGCGCGAACGGCAACCTGGCCTCATGGCCGCCGATCAGCAGTAAGTTTGTGGCGCTTTCGCCAGGCGCGTATAGCGTCACGGCGGCTTACTCCGGCGATGCGAGCTATAAGGCGAGCACCAGCGCGGCGGTCGGGTTTACGGTAGTCAGGGCCGGGACCTCGATGACAGCCACCGTCAACCCGACCACAGTGAGTTTTGGAGTTCCCGGGACGGCAGTGGTCAACATCACCACGCCCTATAACCTGGGCGTGGCGCCCACCGGGACGGTCACTATGACCGCAAACGGAACCACAGTCGGCACGATTCCAAGTCTCTCCGCAACCGTGCAGGTCTTATCGGCCACTGACATCAACTATGTCCTCACGGGCCTGGGCGACGTCAACGGACAATTACTCGCGCCGGGCAACAATGTCGTCACCCTGACTTACAGCGGCGACGGCAATTATGCCAGCTCGAGTACGACCGCTACGGTGTATGACACCAGCGGCATTGGCAGCTTTGCTCTCAGCAACAGCGGCAACATCACGATGACGGCGGGCCAGACCGCGGGATTCACAGTGACGGTGACACCCAGCGGGGGATTTATCAGCCCGGTCACCTTCACGTGTATGTCGACATTCTTACCTTGCGGCGGGCAGCAGACGGTGCAAGTGAGCGGCACGTCCCCGGTGCCGATTGCGATGACGGTGAGCAGCCTGGCCAACACCACGCCGGGCGCATATACGGTGACGGTCAGCGCCGTCAACGATACCGGGAAAATCACCGCGAACACGAGCTTCACGGTCACGGTGAATTCGCTTCCCGCGAATGCCGGGATCGCGCTGACCAACAACGGGCCGATCGCCATGAACGCGGGAACGACGAATACTTCCGCGGTGGTGACGGTGACGCCAACGAACGGCTATGTGGGCACTGTGAACCAGACCTGCGCCGTGACGACGAACCTGTCAAACCCGACCAGCCCAATCACCTGTGCGGTCGGGTCCATGCTGAGCATCACGACCACGCAGGCGGTAACGAGCTTCGTGACACTGACCAGCACCTCGGCGACAACGACGGGGGCCTACACGGTCACCGTGACCGGCACCGACTCCAACAATGCGGCCATTACCGGCAATACGGCGATTGCGGTGACGGTGAATACGCCGCCGGTTCCGACGATCACCCTGACCAGCAGCGGCAACATCACAGTGAATCCTGGGGCGACGACCGGCAATCAATCCACGATTACGGTGACGCCGGGAGGCGGCTTCACCGGGCCTGTGAACATGAGTTGCGCGCTGACCACTGCGCCTCCGAGTTCGGTGTTTCTGCCAACGTGTGCGGTGGTGTCAGTCGTCATTAGCGGGACCACGGCTGCGACGGCGATGCTGACCGTGAATACCACTGCAGCGACGAGCGGGGCGCTCGATCCGCCGTTGAAACGTTTCTTCCTCGCCGGTGGCGGAGGGGTGCTGGCGCTGGTGCTGCTTTTCGGCATTCCGGCGCGGCGGCGTGCCTGGCGCGCGCTGTTGAGCGTGCTCGCGCTGGTGGTCGTCGCCGGAGCGATCGGCTGCGGCGGAGGCGGCAGTGGTGGTGGTGGCGGCGGTGGTGGTGGCGGAGGAGGCCTCAACTCTGGAACCACAGCCGGAAACTACGTCGTGACGGTCACCGGAACCGACGCCGCGACCGGCACGATCACTTCCAGCGTGGCGGTGATGGTCACGGTGAATTAAAAACAGGGAGTCGGGAGTAGCTGGGAGCTGGGAGCCGGGAGCAGCACAGAGCACAGGAAACTCCCGGTCGAAAAACCGCGTTGCGTGGTGAGCCGGGGTACAGTTAAGAGATGCGGCTGCGGCTGAAGTCTCCTGGATTGCTGGTTGCGCTGGCTGCGTTGTGGGCGGTCGCGCCGGTGGTGAGGGCCCAGGACGAATCCCAGGAGAAGGACCTGGTGGTTCCTTACGTTGCTCCGCGGCCGGCGAACACGCTGGTGATGCTGCC
>JASHPM010000283.1 GCA_030038115.1 Acidobacteriaceae bacterium
CCACGAACCTCACCCACCACCACAGCAGTCATCCTGAACGAACGGGGCCCCGAACGTTTTTCAGTTCGGGGGTGGTGAGTGAAGGATCTGCGGTTGCTGTTTTGCCTCGGTCCGCTGCAGGTTTCCGGATAGCGGTGACACATCACAGATGGCCATGATCACACTTGTACAGGTCGGGATTTCGGATATGCGGCCACCTAATATACGCCAGCCGCGCACCAGATGCCGACAGAGAAACCCACACCCCACATTAGTTTTGAGAGGATGCTTCGGCTGCTCCACATGCAATGAGTGAACATTCCCGGCCACATCATCACAGGGGCCTGCTTTTCCACCTTCCCCGGCCCTTACCTCCGTAACCCCCAACCCTCCGATTCTTCTTGCCTCCGCACTCCCCGTTCGCTAGCCTGAATACATCAGCAGAAGTGTGCGAAAAGCCCGCCATTACAGCGCGGGCTTTTCTATTGGCAACATGCCTGCACCCAGTACCTGATCCGGCCCAGGCCGAACTTCCCGCTCTTTGACATCCTCGCCCGTCGTCCCGCTCGTTCACCGGAATGTAGCCAGACCCCGCCCTAACAGGGAAGCTGCTTACACAGGACTTCAGGTCCTCTGCGCGCTCCGCGTCCTCCGTGGTGAAATTCCAGGACCTCGGGGCTTTTAGCCCTGCTGGTCGCGCTAAAAGGACCATGCAAGCGCCTCAGTTTCAGCAGCTTGCCGGAGTCCAAAAGCGCTCTCCGGCAAGCCCCGTGGATGCAATGGCTTGCCGGTGCCCCATACCTCTAGGGGATGCCCCCTGTCCCCAACCTCAACCCAGCCTACTGCCCCGCATGCGCCTTAATCAGCTCATCCAGGTAATCCGGCTTCGAGTCGTCCCGCGTCAGATGCGGATAACGCGCACCGCCGTGATAATCAATGCTTGCCGTCCGGATGTAGTCGTCGGTGACGTAGGTCAGCGTGATTGGCTTCGAACTGTCTTTCGCCGCAGCGATCGCGTCTTCGAGCTCATCGTGTGTGTAAACCCGCCCGTTCACGCCGATCACTTTCATGCCCGAAGTAATGCCCGCGTTGTACGCCGGACTGCCGACCATCGAATCGCCGACCATGCCGTCTTCGCTGATCTGCAGCCCAATCGAATACGCATCGCCGGCATTCCCACGTCGTCCCGGCAAATGGATCGGTTCGTCGGAATAAGTCACCTTCCATCCGCCGTTTTCGATACCGCCGGTCGGCGCATCGGGTGACTTGGAATCGAGACGTTCGCGCAGGAACCCGGCCCAGTCATACGGCGCAACCTGGTTGAGCGCGCTTACCAGCTGATCGAAAGTGTACGTTTTCACTTCGGGTCCGTTGTTCGGACCGCCGTGAAAGAGGTGGCAGAAGTCGTCGATGGATTTCTGGCCATTCGTCACGCGATGGATGATTGTGGCCACCTCCATCCAGACCAGGTCGCCTTCGTCGTAGTAGTCCACGCCACGCCGCCAGTCGAGCCATCCGCGCACGCCACCCCCAGGTCCGCCAGCCGGCTCGCCCGTCGCCGTATCCTGCAACGGTCGCCACGTGCGGCCTGGACGGCCAGGACCGAGGGAAGCGGCAATGCCGGCGATTGATTCGCGGTATTGCTCCGGCGTCCACAGGCCGCTGCGCGCGGCCAGCATCGGGCCAAGATAGTCGGTGAGCCCTTCGTAGACCCAGAGCAGGTCGGTTTCCATCGGCTTCTCGAAGTCCGGTGTGGTCAGATCGGCAGGACGGCGAAACTTACCGTTCCATGAATGCATGAATTCGTGCGAGAGCAGACCGCCGACCATGAAAGCAGCGCCAGGCGAAATCAGCGCGCGTTCCGGCAGCCGGCTGTCATTCGACTCGTGATGCTCGAGACCGAAGTGCGCGACGTGATCGCTGAGCGTGAGCAGGAAGTGGTAGTCGCGATAGTGCCGCGTGCCAAAAAGCGCGCCGGATTCGGCGACGAGGTTGGTCATGTCCTTCTGCACAGCCGGGCTGATATCGAGCGCGGCTTCGCTGTCGGCCACCAGATCGAGCTCGTGGTGAATTGGCTCGCCAGGCGGCGTTATATCGACGACTTTGTAGTACTCGCCTTCCATCACCGGCGAGTCGACGAGCAGATCGAAGGCGATAGGCTTAAAGGAAACACGGTTGCCCGATTCGCTCTCGACAGGCAGCGACGTGCCGAACTTCCAGCCTTCAGGCATGATCAGCGTCGCGTCGTACGTGAGCTCAGCCGAGGGCGTGCCGGCCGGATACAGCGCCACTTCGTTCCACTCGAGGACGAGCAACTTGTCAGTGGCCGAAAAGCCCTCGGATTCGATGAAGTCGTACGCAGCGTCCAGATGCGTCGCGCCGGCGGGAACGTCGACGTGGAAGGTGTAGACGTCGAGCAGATCCCGCTGCCACGGGATTTCCTTTCCATCGGCAGTGAAGTGCAGGCCGCTGAGCGCGGTGATAGGACCGTCAGGCGCGTGCTCGCCGGGAATCCACTTGGGATAGTAGATCGTAACCGGTCCTGCGTGAACCGGAATCACCTCGCGCACGTGCAAAATCTTTTCCGGTGAGTGCGTGGTGTCGACGGTGAGGCTGATGGCGGAATTCTGGGCAAGCGCAACCGGCGCGAGGACGAGGCAGAGGACGAATGCGGGGAAGGCGAGACGGCGAAGTGGCGTCATGCGCGTACTCCTGGGCAAGGTTTGGCTACTCGCGCATCATACAGCGGACTCGGCACCCACGCGTCGCTTCGCCGCGGAGCCCGGAATTTACGGAGTGGCCGGAGCAGGCGGCGTCAGCAGCACCTTGAAGTCGCCGGCGAGAGCGGCATTAGCGGCGGCGATGTTCTTGTGCCAGGTGCCTTTCAGGTTGGCGGGACGCACCGGTTCGGTCAGGGTCCAGAGCAGGAAGTGGCTTTTTGCATCGTAAATCGTGAGTTCCGTCTGGAATTGCCAGGTCGTGTTGGCGAGGATGCGCTGGAAATCCCAGGTCGCGTGTTCACCGGTGTTCGTGAGGGGAGCGGAGAATCGGACCTCGAGCACCAGATCGGTGTCACCCGGTGACGACACCAGCTGGTAGTGGTTCCAGCTTTTCACCGCTGCGTAGAGAGAGTCGTACGCGTCGGTGCCGTTCAGGCCCAGTTCTTCGAAGGCCTGCAGCGAAAAGGCATCCATGCCGCCGTTGGCGATGAAAATCTTTTGCGCGGTGAGCAAAGGCGCGGGAACAGGCGCAGCCGGCGCCTGTTGCTGTGCGCAAACGACGGGAAGAACGAGGCCAATGGCAGCAAGGAGAACAACGAGCCTGGTGAGTCTCAGCATACGGGTCGTACTCGACTTTCTGGGCGACAAATAAATCGCACATTGAGGGACGAGGACGCAGCTCGAAAAGACGCGCCTGTTCATGTCATGTCATAGAGTTTCGGCGCGGTGAAGCGCGAGTCGTGAAACTTGGTCTGTCGCTGAGTCCCAGCTTTTCTCCTCGATCGTCGCGAGGAGAAAGGCTGCGCTGCCCACATTGAATGAATCAGTGAATCCGAACGTCACCGGAGCCGGTTTCGACCCGCACCGTAGGGCCTCCGCCGTTGATGTCGCCCTGAATGTGGTGGCGCTCGAGCGCGCCGTGCGTGGTGATGGGCGGATCGCTGTGGACGGTACCGGAGCCGGTGCTGGCGTCGAGCGTAAAGTGGGCGTTGCCCACGTTCAACGTAACCGAACCGGAGCCGGTTTCGATCTTCCAGTCGGAGGTGGGATTGCCGCCGATCTCAACGTCGCCCGAGCCAGTCTCAGCAAAGAGCGAGCCGGCGACTCCCTGAAGATGAATGCCTCCGCTGCCGGTGGTCGCTTTAACGTCGTTGGCGGACTGCAAACCGGCGCGGATATCGCCTGAGCCGGTCTGGAGCTGGACGCGGCCGCTGAAGCCGCCAGCCTCAATGGAGCCGGAGCCGGTGTTAGCCTTGAGCGGACCGCCCAGGTCCTGCAGGCGCAGGTCGCCGGAGCCGGAGTTGGCTTCCAGCTCCGTACCCTTCGGCGCCGTGACGTCGTAGTCGATGGAGACGTTCTGCATCCAGTCGTGGTGACGGCCAACGGTGATGATGTTGCCCGACTGATCGATGGGGGGATTGTTGACGACCTGCCTGACGCGGTCGTCGGCCGAGGCGCCGAAACCCCAGCCGTTGGCGTGGACGTGGCCGACGATGTGTACTTCGCTCGAGGAGCCGGGTGAGACGTGGACGTATCCGGAGCCGGTGGAGACGCTGAGCATGACCTGACCGCTGACGTGGAGCGTTTTGTCGAAAGTGCCGTCGGCAGCGAGCGCAGCGGCGGGGACGAGCGCGGCGATAGCGGCGACGGCCAGGAACTGGGCCTTGCGGGTTAGGAACATTTGGATCCTCCTGAACTGCGAAATCGAATGAGTACGGGCCTTACTGCTGCAGCACAACGGTGTCTCCTTCTTTCAGGCCCGAAAGAATTTCGGTGCGGGTGCCGTTGGAGATGCCGGCAGTCACGGGGACTTTCTTCTGCCCGTCTTTGGACTTCGGGTCGGGTACCCAGACGAAGGCGTTCTTCTGATTATCCCAGGTCATGGCCTGCTCCGGGACGCTGAGCGCGTTATGGTGCTCGGTGACCACAATTTCGGCGTTCGCGGTCATCAGCGCCTTCAGCTCGCCGGTGGGATTGTCGATGGAGACGCGCACCTCAAAGGTGGTCACGTTGTCCTTCTCCACGCCGAGCGGGGAGATTTTCGTAACCTTGCCGTCGAAGACTTTGTTGGGGAACGACTCAACGTGGATGCGCGCGGGCTGGCCGAGGTAAACGCTGCCGATATCGGCCTCGTCGACTTTGCCGTCCACATAAACCTGGTGGATATCGCCGATGGTCATGACCAGCGTCGCCGTTGAGCCCAGCACCAGGATGGAGCTGACCGCGTCACCCACTTCGACGTCGCGCGAGAGCACCATGCCGTCGATGGGCGCCACCAGCGTGGTGTAGCTGAGCTGCTCATTGAGCTGATCCAGGCTGGCCTGCGCCTGTTGCACCTGGGCTTTGGCTTGCTGCAGCTTCGCCTGATCCACACCGATCTGCGCCATGGCCGCATCCCGCTTGTTCTTCTGCGCCAGATAATCGCGCTCGGCGTTATCCAGCGCCTGTTGGGAGACGATGCCGTCTTTGAGCATCTGCACGTTGCGCTGGTAGGTCTCCTGATACATCGGCAGGTCGGGCGCCTCGGCGTTGACCTTATCCTGCGCGATATTGGCGGAGAAGGTGGTGACATTGGCTTCGGCCGCCGCGAGTTGCGCGCGCTGCGCGGCAACCTGCGCCAGGATCTCCTGCTGATCCAGCTGCGCGAGAACCTCGCCCCTGGTGACCATCTGATTGATGTCGACGTAGAGTTTTTCGACGAGGCCGCTGGCCTTGGATTTCAGCTCCACTTTCGTGATGGGCTGGATGGGTCCGGTGGCCACCACCGATTTGGCGATATCGCCGCGCGTCACTTTGGCCAGCCGCGCCGCGGGAATTTTGGGATCGCCGCTGTGCAGCGCGAACGCGACAATGCCGCCTACGACAAAAACGGCGGCCACCCCGACGATGCACCAGAGCAACCAGCGGCGCCTGCGCTTGCCTCGTACCTGATTCACTGCTTACTTCCTCCCAGCGTGTTTGGTGGACCCGGTTAGTAGTGAGACGGGCGACGGTTTTTGTCCGTAACCCAGGGTTTCGCGCGGATCCACGAAACACGCTGCCGCACTGCGATCAGGAATACGCAATCGCGCACGGATTGGTTCCCGGGGAACGGAGAGCGTTCGCCGTTCAGGGTTCAGGAACGGCGCCGGTCGACGCCCCTGGAGCCGGTGATCCCGAAACGCTTCGTCATTTCGGCGTAAAGAAAGCCGCGACCGGGGCGGTAGGGCTGGATCCACTCGCCATCGACCACAAACTGCGGGATAGCCCGTTTGCCGACGTGGGCGAGCAGCTCTTCGGCGGCGCCAGGCGTTTCCTCGACGTCGATTTCGGTGAAAGGAATGCTGTGTGACTCGAGAAAGCGTTTGGCCTCGCGGCAATCGCGGCACCACGAGGCAGTGTAAACAAGGACCTGCATCGATGTTCATCGTATCGCAACAACGGCGGAAAACGGGGTGATGCGAGTCACACAAAAGCGTTAACAGCAGGAAGGGGAAAGCCCATTCTGGCGCCGATGAAGCGTCAGAGCGAAGAGTGCGTGTCGCCGAGGGAGAAGACCACGTTGATGGTGGTTTCCACTTCGACGGGTTCGCCGTTGAGTATCCAGGGACGATAGCGTGCCTGGCGAATAGCCTCGACCGCCGCATTGACCAGCAAAGGCGGCCCGCTTCGGATACGAAGGCCGGCGATCCGGCCGTCTTTGCCGATCATGGCATCCACGACGACCGTTCCCTGGACGCGTGCCTCTATCGCGATGACAGGGTAGTGCGGCTGGATGGGGACGATCAGCTGGCCGGCAGCGACTCCCGAGGAGATGTGGATCGGGCCGGGGGGTTTAGCCGGATGGATGCGGGTGATGGGCGGCGGCATGGGGAGGCCGAGCGGCATCGCGCCGTTGACGCCGGTGCCTGGACCGCCAAGGTCATTTCCCGTAATGGGGCCGGGAGGGCCCTGGTCGACGATGCGCGGGACTCCAATTGGAATGCGTGGAGGGGCAACGATGGTGGATTCCAGAAGCTCCGTGTGCAAGGTGGAGGTGACGGCGTGCTGCGGTTCAGCGACAGGCGCGGCCGGCGCCGG
>JASHPM010000284.1 GCA_030038115.1 Acidobacteriaceae bacterium
GCGAAAACCGAGGAAGGGAACCGCGGTCACCGCCAGCATCGTCCACGCGCTGCGCCGCGCGCCCTCAAAAACCCCGATTCCTTCCCTGTGCTCGCAGGCATCGGCCAGCATCGCGCGTGCCGCCTCAGGATCGAAGTGATGAAAGGAGGAAAAAATCGTCCGGAACCCGCGCAGTTCCGCGGGAACATGCCGCGCATCCACCGGCTCCGGCCACACCGTTACTCCGTCGCGCGCTGCCCGTTTGCGCAGAAGAGAATTGGGGTAGAAATCCGTCAGGCAGACTTCCAGCGCGCGTCCGTCGGCTACATCGTCGTACAACCCGAGCCACGGTCCGCCGCCGCCCGCGCAAAGATCCACGATCCGCTCGCTGCCCGATCGCTCCACCGCAGCGCGCAGCCGCGCTGCAATGGGATGGTAAGTCCGGTTCGCATTCCAGACCGCCTCCAGCGCCTCCGTCACCCGGTCGCGGAGAAACGCCGGAAACCATGGTTGGTCGTGGATCTCAAACCAGCGCTGCCTGCGCATCTTGTATTTCAGAAGTCTACTTCGCCGTCACCACGAACGAGTCCCTGGCCTGCCACTCCGGAGGTGTTGCAATGGGAAGTCCCAGCCGGTACATCGTCGCCTTCAGCTGCCGCCCCTCGACGTGAAACAAAATGTAATGGAAGTTCGGAAAATCGGTCGCCTGATACCTGTCCTGCGGCGTCCGATCCACCTCGTACGGATGCGCCCCGCCGCCGCCGGAAACCAGGTAGGTCACTCCGTCCACCTCGGCGCGTTCGTAGTTATGAATGTGCCCCGATGCCACGATGAACTGCGCATGAGCGCTCGGCGCAATCTGCGACAGGTAGTCCCGCAGCGAAATTTCATTCGGCCGCGGATTGTGATCCACGTGCTCTTTCGTTTGAATATCCGCCACCGGAGGATGATGCATGGCCAGAAGCACGAACTCCACCTTCGGCGACAGATGCGCAATCTGATCCTCCAGCCACCTCCGCTGCGGTGTGCCTGGCGTCAAATCGGCGTCGCTGTCAAGGCACATCAGGTAAACCCGGCTGCCCAGGGCCACCGAGTACCACCGCCGGCCCGTCAGTTGGGGAAACACCGACCACCAGTCCTTCAGCGGATCGTCCGCGCCCTTGCCGCCGAACTCATGGTTGCCCAGCGCCGGATAAACCCGCAGCTTCTCCGCCCGCCACGCGGCCGTCTCCAGCGTGAACTCGTCGTAATCTGCCTTAAAGGTTCCGCGCCAGGGGACATCGCCTGTCAGGATCAGTACGTCGGGATGAAGGTCGGCAATCCTGGCCACCAGGTCTCGGCGCGCATCCGGATTGGCTGCTGTGGTATCCGACGGATCGGTGAAGCGCATGTCGCCGTACACGATGATCGAAAAATTCCGCGGAAGCTCGGAATCCTTCACCGTAAAATTCGCACCCGGCTGGCTGATCAGCCCCGAAGCGCCCGGGCTCTGAGCCGGCATCGGCGCAGCAACAAAGATCGAAAGGAGAAGGGAAGCGTGGAAACCGGCAGTTTTCAGGCGCATAAGGCCTTAGTCTATGCAAAATCCGGTTACAACAGAGTCAAACCGCCTGTTCCCGCGGATTTCCCCCGGCCTCGCCCCTGCGCCTCGTTTCTGAGCGAAAACGCGGTATCCTCCGTCTTTAGAGCAGACGTAAACGATTCTCCTCGAGCCGGATCGATCCCGGCTAAAGGAATGGCCAGGATGAGTCAGGATGAGTTGCTTTGAAGGCCAGCTCGCCTCCTGGGTGGCGCCTGCTCCGGTTGCGATGCCATTGGACACGACCCGGACCATCGCTCAGTTGGTAGCCGAGTATTCGACGGCGCTCTACCGCGTTGCTTTTTCCGTTACGCGCAACGCCGCCGAAGCCGAGGACGCCGTGCAGGAAACCTTCCTGCGCGTGCTTCGCCATGAGTCGCGCCTCGGCGAGATTCGCGACTACCGCGTCTGGCTGGTCCGTATCGTCTGGAACATCGTCCTCGACAGGAAGCGCCGCGCCAAAACTCGGCCTGAAGGCGAAGACCTTGCCGATCACGCCCGCGCCCTCCCCTCCAGCGACCGTGCTGCCGACGCTTCGGTGATCTCGGCTCAGGAACGCGACCGCATTCTCGCGCTCATCGATCGTCTGCCGGTTCGCGAGCGCGAAGCGTTGCTGCTTTCCGCGGTCGAAGAGCTCACTACTGCCGAAATCGCCGCCGCCCTCCGCACCACCGAATCTTCCATCCGTTCGCGCATCTTTCGCGCCCGCAGAGAGCTGGCTGTCCTGCTCGAGAAAGAAGGGATTCCGCGATGACCCCCAAAAGCGTGAATACCGAAATGAACTCCGGAGCCGATCCTCTCTCCAGCGCCACCATCGATTCCGCGCTGCGCAGCGTCGGCTCGGCCACGCCTGCGCCGGGACTCGAAGGCCGCATCCTCACGCGCCTTGCCACCGAGCGCGTCAGGCTGGATGCCGCGCCCGCCCGTCTACCGTTGTCCGCTCGCCTGCGCCAGTTGCCGCGCTTGCCCGTGCGAGCGCTCGGCCTGGTGGCCGCATGTTGCCTGGGATTTGTGATCGTTTTCAGCACCGTCAGCCACTCTCGCAGGGTCGGGCCCGGACACGTCGTCGCGCCGCCTGTCCTCGTCCTGCCCGGCAACGGCATCGGAGCCGCTTCCGCGGTTCATCCTGCCGCGCCGGCTTCCGCTCCCGTTCCGGCGAGTCCCGGATCGCGCGGCCGTTCTGCGCGTCGCTCCGGTCCGGGACGCGCCCGCATTGCGCCGCATTCGCGCAAGGCGCCTGGGGTTGCGGTGCCGCCTCCATCGGCGGACAAACCACCTTCCGATTCTCAGGATTGACGCGCTCGCGTTACCCTGAGTTGGTGCGCACGGTCCTCACTGCGAATCGCCTCCTCACGCCTGAACAGGTCGTCGACAAACCCGTCGTTGTCGTCGAAGGCGGCGTCATCGCCGGCATCGACTCGCGCACCCACGCCGCGCTGCCTGCAGGTCGGCACGTCGAATTGCCTGAAGCCACGCTGATTCCAGCGCTCTTCGACGTGCACATCCACGGATCTGGTGGTCACGACACGATGGAGGCGACGGACTCTGCGCTTAACCACATCGGCGCTTTCCTCGCACGTCACGGCGTCGGCGCGTACTGCGCAACCACTGTCACCGCGCCGCTGGATTCACTCCTGCGCTCGCTCAGCGGTCTTGCAAAGCTGATCGAGTCGCCGCTCGACGGCGCTCGTCCTGTCGGGATTCACCTTGAAGGTCCGTTTCTTTCGTCACACAAACGCGGCGCTCACCCGGAAAGCCAGCTCTTGGCGCCCTCCATCGCTCTCTTCGAGCGCATGTGGCAGGCATCGGAAGGCAATATCCGTGTGATGACGATCGCCCCGGAATTGGACGGAGCCGACGAGACCATCGCCTACGCCACGAGGCTCGGAGTCCGCGTCAGCCTGGGCCACAGCGATGCAAATGCTGATGCTGCTCGCCGCGGCGTTCGTGCCGGCGCCGTGACCGCAACGCACACCTTCAACGCTATGCGCCGCTTCGACCATCGCGACCCAGGCCTGCTGGGTGAAGTCCTCACCAACGACGATCTTTTCGCCGAGATCATCTGCGACGGGCTGCACGTCGATCCAGACGTCGTTCGCCTCTTCTGGAAAGCCAAAGGTCTGGAACGAGCGCTGCTGGTGACCGATGCCATGGCTGGCACGGGCATGCCTGATGGCACGTATTGGCTGGGAGAGCTGGAGGTGCGCGTGAAAAACGGCCGCTGCATTGTCGGCGAAGACACGCTGGCCGGCAGCACTCTCACGCTCGACCGCGCTCTGTGCAATTTCGCGGAGTTCGCCGCAGCCGGTTTCGCCCAGGCGGTCACGCTGGCGACGCGCAATCCGGCGCGCATGACCGGACTCGACGCCGAGATCGGCACTCTCGCGCCCGGACGCTCCGCCGACATCGCCGTCCTCTCCGCAAAAAATGAAGTGATCGAGACCTTCCTTCGCGGAGAACCGCAGCTCGTTCCTTCAACGCAGGGCTACTTCAACGGCTGATCAGGCGCACGCCACTCCGAATCAGGCCATCATTGGCTTGCCTGTCCTGTCAGCACACCCGACAGCACGCCGAGACTGCCATCCACCGCCGGCGCATCCAGCCCGAGAATTTTCACCAGCAGCGGGAAAACGTTCACATCTTCAAACGGCTTCAGCTTCACGCCGGCGCGAATGTCGGGCCCTTCCGCGAGGAACACGGCCTTCATGCTCGGCATCATGTAAGGATCGAACCCGTGATTCCCAACCATTGGCGCCCTGTCTTCGTGATCGGGCGGTGGCGCATGCGCGCGAATGGCATACGGCCCGCGCGCGACGATGACTGGATCGCCCTCCCGCGGGTTGCTGTTGAAGTGCAGTTCCGCTGGCACATTCGCCCGGCGATACACCATGAAAGCCGCATCCGCGGCCTTTAGCTTTTGATAAACCGCGTTCGCCGCCACTTCCGTCGGAGCGTACAGATACTGACCCACCGTGATCAGTCCATCCAGCGGCGCGTACTTGTCCAGGTCGATCCAGCCGCCCTGAATCTTCTCCATGCCGTGATCGGAAACGATGATCAGGTCGACCGGCAGGTGCAGATCCTTGAGATCCGCTTCCAGCGTCCCCATCAGTTCATCGACATGCTTCACCGCCTCCGCCGTCTGCGGGCTGTCCGGCCCATATTCATGGCCGGCATGGTCCACATTCGCGTAGTAAAGCGTGATGAAGTGCGGCCGCTGCTCCACCGGCAATTTCAGCCACGCGATCACCTGATCGATGCGCTGCTCGTCCGGAAATTGATTGTCGAAATGCAGGTAGTAGGTCGGCCGCTCGCCCGCAATCTCCGCCTCCGATCCCGGCCAGAAGAAGCATGCACTCCGCATGCCCTGCTTCTCCGCCAGCGACCACAGCGGCGTGCCGCCATACCAGGAGCCGTCGCCGTTCGTTTTCGGATCTGCATACGAATATCGCTCCTTGCGCGCGGGATCGTAGAACTGATTGCCTACGATGCCATGATGTTCGGGATACAACCCCGTCACCAGCGTGTAGTGGTTCGGGAAGGTCAGCGAGGGATACACGGGAATCATCCCCTCGGGCGCGCTGGCGCCCCGGGCCGCGATGGCCAGCAGGTGCCTGGCTCCATATTTTCTCGCGTAGTCGTAGCGGAATCCGTCGAGCGAAACCAGAACCACATAGTGCTTGCTCTGCTGAACCTCCGCGTTCGGCCCGTGGTCGACGGTGATGACCGCCTGGTGGGCCTGCGCTCCGCAAAGCAGGCAAAAGAACAGGAGAGGAAACAGCCACTTCGAGCGTGCCATTCAAAAACCCCAGTCTCGTTCGCGATTCAGCTTAACTGATCGGTTCGCGCCGGCGCAGCGAGTCCTGCGTGCGCTTCGCTCACGGGCTGGAACTCCTCGCCGATCCACTGCGTGAAGGCATCGCTGGACTGACTGCGGCCCAGGAATCGCCGGACGATTTCCTTGCCCGGCATCGATCCCCCTGGCTCCAGCACCGTCCTGCGATAGCGCATTGCCGCCGGCGAATCCAGCAGCTCCTGGCGCGGGAACTGCGCGAAGAAGTCCAGCGCGATCACCTTGTCGTAAAGATAGGTGTAGTAGTTCGACGAATAGCCGGTCAGGTGTGTGAAGCTCGCGTACATGCGGTTACCGGCGATCCATGCGTACGGCAGAAACCGCTCGTACAGCCTGCGGAACAGCGCGTCCGGATCCAGTGTCGCGGGGTCCAGGCGGTGCGTCTCCAGCGAATACGTCGTGTAGAAGAGCTGGCTGCGCACCCAGTCCGCCCGCCCAAACGCCCCGGCACGATTCATCCGCAGCACCAGCTCCGCCGGAATCGGCTCGCCGGTTTCATAGTGCAGCGCGAAGCTTGCCAGCAGCTGCGGATCGCGGAAGAACTCCTCCAGCATCTGCGACGGAACTTCGACGAAATCCCCTTCCGTCGCGATGCCGCTGATGCCGGCCCACGCCTGCCGGCCGCCTAGCAAAGCATGCATCAGATGCCCGAATTCGTGGAAGAATGTCACCACGTCGGAGTACTGCAACAGGCCCGGATTGCCGTCCTTCGGCTCGGGAAAATTGCAGATCAGCGCCGCCTCCGGCAACTGCCGGTCACGGATGCCGGGAATCAGCGGATGCGCGGAAAACCATTTGTCCTTGCCCTCGCGTGGATGCATATCGAGGTAGAACCGGCC
>JASHPM010000285.1 GCA_030038115.1 Acidobacteriaceae bacterium
CCATGCACCTTGATCCCCTGGTGCAGCCCGCCGGCCGGCGCTGGGGCCGTGTTCGCCGCGTTCGCCTGACCCGGCGCGGTTGATCCGGCCGCCGGCCGGGGCGCTGCGCTTCCTGGTGCCTGAGCCGCGCTTGCCCCCGCGGACGGCGCGGCTTGCTGCGCCACCATAGCCCCGGAAGGCTGCGGCGAAGTCCCGGATGCTGCCGGGCTTTGGCTGTGCGCGGCGGGCGCGGCAAGCGACAGCAACGCGCAGGCCAGGAATGCGGTCAATGTCATTTGGCCCGCGTTCCGGGTGGGCAAAGGCTGAGGGCAGGCAGAGCAGGACTCTACGTATCTCATGCGATAACGCTCCTTGAGGATGCGCGATCGATGCGGGGAAGCATCGCGTGGACAGCAAGTTAGCGCTGGAAAGGCGGCAAGTCAATGGACGGGGACCGGACTTTATCTGTACTCAATCTGAACAGCTAATGCATAGATATGACGGGAGTAAATCCAATTTTTGAGGGCTCGGAATCAAACCAATCGTGGTATCGTTGAGCCATTCGCAGTAACAGATAACGACCTCCCGACAGTCTTCACTCCTGGAAGGCCATGGCTACATCTCCGACAGCCACCGGATTCCGGTTCGGACCTTTCGCTCTTGACCTGCATTCAGGCGATCTGAGCAGGAATGGCCGCCGCGTGCGGCTGCAGGAAAAGCCAAGACGGCTTTTGATCGCACTGGCCGAACATCCCGGCGAAATTGTCAGCCGCGAAGAGCTCAGGGAACGTCTCTGGCCCGAGGATACATTCGTTATCTTTGAAGACGGCCTGAACACAGCGGTGCGGAAGCTGCGCGAAGTGCTGGGAGACGATCCCCAGTCGCCACGTTACATCGAGACCGTTCGCGGCCGCGGATACCGGTTCACCGCCAAAATCGATGTGGCCCCGATGCCGGCGGTCGCTGCGACCATCCGCGTTGGCACGGCCGCCGAGCTTGCGGCCGATCCAAATCACGAGCCGGGCAGCGGCGAGTTCAGCGCGCCTCCGCGTCATCACTTCAGAACCCGGCGAACGATGCTCGGGAGCATCACGCTATCCATCCTGCTGATCATCGGCGCGCTGGCCGGCGTTTTTTATCATTACCGCCGGGCCACGCCGTCGTTGACTGAGCGCGACACGGTGGTGCTCGCCGATTTCAGAAACCAAACCAGCGATCCTGTGTTCGGGGACGCGCTGAAGCAAGCGCTGGCTACTGAGCTCGGACAGTCGCCCTTTCTGAATTTGCTCCCTGTACGCAGGGTGAATGAGACTTTGCAATTGATGGGCCGCCCTGCGAATGCCGCCATCAGTGCGGATGTGGGGCGCGAAATCTGCCAGCGCACAGGAAGCACGGCCCTGATCACCGGATCCATCTCCAGCCTGGGCACGCTTTACCTCATCAGCTTAAAAGCCATCGCCTGCGGCACGGGCGATGTGTTGGCGCAAGAGCAGCAGCAGGCCACGAGCAAGGAGAATGTACTCCGAGCCCTCAGTGAGGCCTCGTCGAAGCTGCGCAGCAGGCTCGGTGAATCGCTTCCCTCGGTACAGAAATTTGAAACGCCGGTTGAGGCCACTACTACCTCCCTCGACGCCTTGAACAGCTACAGCATGGGCCTGAAAGTGAGAATTGAGAAAGGCGACGCCGCAGCGCTGCCGTTTTTCAAGCAGGCGGTTGAACTTGATCGTAAATTTGCCACTGCTTATACCGCATTGGCTGTCTCCTACGCAAATCTGTATGAGAGCACGCTGGCAATTGCGAATGCAACGAAAGCCTATGATCTGCGCAACCGCGTTACCGAGCGCGAGAGGTTTCATATTGAAACGACTTACCTTCGCATGACGGGACAGACGGAGCAATCCATTCAGGCGTTGCAAACCTGGATTTCCAGTTATCCTCGAGATCCGGATCCTCACGTCAACCTTACGGTGACCTACGCTGAGATCGGACAGCATGAAAAGGCGCTGGCGGAAATCAAGGAAGCGCTCAGGTTAGCACCCGACAGCCGCGCTTACTCGAACCTGGGGTGGACATACCTGAACCTGAACCGGCTTGATGAAGCCGGGGCCAGTTTCAACGAAGCGTTAGGGCGCAAGCAGGAGAGCGGGGGCCTGCGCGTGCAAATGTATGCTCTGGCCTTTGTGCGCGGCGACAAAGCCGGGATGGCCGAGGATTTGGCGTGGGGCATGGGCCGCCCCGGTGATGAAGACGCGCTGCTTTCGACGCAGTCGGACACGGAAGCTTATTTCGGCAGAGTAAGAAGTGCAAATGAGTTTTCGCGAAGAGCAGTGGATTCTGCGCTTCGGTCGAATGGCAAAGAGACCGCGGGCATGTGGGAGGCGAATGCCGCGCTGCGCGACGCGGAGCTGGGTGACTTTGCGGGTGCGCGGCGCGAAGTTGCGGCAGCGCGAGCATACTCGCACGGCTGGGATGTGGAGATCGTAGCCGCTTTCGCTCTGGCGCGGATGGGCGACCCTCAGGCGCTGGCAATCGTGAAGGAACTTGAAAAGGATTACCCGACCAACAGTTTGCTGAAGCTTTATTGGTTACCGGCCATTCGCGCGTCGATGGCGTTGCGGCGTGGGAACCCGACTGAGGCAATCACAGAATTGCAGGTCGCCGAGCCGTATGAGTTGGGCATCGCAGGCGACTTCATCAACTATCTGTACCCTGCATACTTGCGGGGTCAGGCTTACTTGATGGCGCACGACGGCAAAGCCGCAGCTCGAGAATTCCAGAAGCTGATCGATCATCCGGGGATCGTCACGAATTTTGTGACGGGATCGCTCGCTCACCTGCAAATAGCTCGCGCCTATGTTGAAGAGGGTAACAGTGGCGCAGCGAATGCTGCCTACGAAGATTTCCTCTCGACCTGGAAGGATGCTGACCCCGACATCCGAGCGTTGAAAGAGGCAAAGTTGGAATACGCAAGACTGCATTCTCATACGGCCAATCCATGAGCGGAACCTGCAGCTGGGATGCGGCTTAATTTTCAATGTGTGACAAATCGCCAAATCACTCACCGACAAATGGGATGCTAGCCACCTGGACGGAAAAGGGGGCAGTCCGGCCTGACGATCGACCAAAAGCCTGAATTGGCGCCGCTTTCGGTGCGATAGAACTCAGGGATAGTATCGGAACTGTGAAGGCGATTCTTCACCTGAACAACGGAGATGCAAGGTTCACCCTGGGTCGCATCGTTCTCGCCGGCCTCCTTGCGGCACTGGGCTCGACGGCCGTCCTGTCGCAATCCGTTTATCCCGTCAGACCAGAGGATGCGCACGCCGTTTATCTCACGCGGCACGACTTTGGAGCC
>JASHPM010000286.1 GCA_030038115.1 Acidobacteriaceae bacterium
GCCGGGGAGACAAACGAGGAGGGCGCGGCGTGACTGCGCACTCCAACAGAGAGGAATGGTTATGAGAACACACTTTGGGCCGCGCCTGGCGCTGGCCGTTCTTTTGAGCACGAGCCTGTGGGTGACAGCGCAGACAACGACGGGGAAGATCCATGGGCTGGTCAGCGATCCGGCAGGAGCGCCCCTGAGCGGCGGGACCATGTCGCTGTTCGAGGGCATACCGTCCTCCCCGACCGAAACACCGAAATACACGTTCGCGGTGGACGCGAACGGCAAGTACCAGGGCGAAGTGGCGCCGGGCACCTACACGCTGATTTATCGCGCTCCGAACACGCCGAAGGATAAGGCGGCGGACCAGATTGACAACATTAAGGTGACCGCGGGCGCGGACACTGAAGCGAACGACGACATGTCGCGGGCGGATTACCTGAACAAGCTGACGCCCGAGGAGCGCAAAGCGATCGAGGAAGCGAAGGCCAAGAACGCGAGCATCCTGAAGGAGAACGCGACGATCAAGAATCTGAATGCGGATCTGGCGAAAGCGCGGGCGGACCGGGGAAGCAAGGACTTTGCCGATGCGGCGGCGCTGATGCAGAAGGATGCCGCGATCAAACCGGATGAGCCGCTGCTATGGGTGGAGTTGGGCGAGGCTCAGCTGGGACTGAAGCAGTATGGGGACGCCGAGACGTCCCTGCAGAAGGGCATAACGCTGGAAACGGCATCGAAGAAGCCGAATCCCGAGGTGTTAGGGGCGGCGGGGAATGCGCTGGGCGAGGCTTATGGGTCGGACGCCAAGATTCCGGATTCGCAGGCGGCTTATGATGCGGCGGCGAAGGCCAATCCTTCCGGATCGGCGATGTACTACTCGAACGAAGCCATCGTAATGGACCGGAATAATCAGATCGACGCCACCGTGGCGGCGGCGGACAAGGCGATTGCGGCCGATCCGACGAAGCCGATCCCGTACTACCTGAAAGGAAAAGCGCTGGTTAACAAGGCGACGATCGATCCCAAGACGCAGAAGATTCTGGCACCGCCCGGGACCGCTGAGGCTTACCAGAAATATCTGGATCTTGCGCCGACGGGTCCGTTTGCCAACGATGCGAAGCAGGTGCTGGCGGAACTGAGCCAGACGCAGTCGACGAGCTATAAGGCCAGCAAGAAGCACTAAGACCGGGATCGAGTAAGAAGAGCGCCGGGGGACCGCCTGAGAGTGCGAGGCGGGGACGGCGCTCTTTCTTTTTGCGACAATCATCTCGTGATGAGCGGCCAATCTCCATCGATTGTGCTCAGCTACGATGCCGCCGCCGCGTTGGTGCTACGCGAGGCGAAGCGGGCGCTTTCCGGTTTGCCGGCGAGACGAGAAATGGAACGGGTTCCGCTGGCGGCCGCGGCGGGACGCGTGCTGGCGGCGCCGGTGGTGGCGGATCGGGATCAGCCACCGTTTGCGCGGGCGACGCGCGACGGGTTTGCGTGCCGGGTTGCGGATCTGGCGAAGGGCAGGCTGCGGGTAGTGGGACAGCTGCGCGCGGGCGAGGCGTGGACGCAGGGCGCGATAAAGCCGGGAGAAGCAGTGGAGATCATGACCGGGGCGGCGGCCCCGGCGGGCGCGGACTGCGTGGTGATGGTGGAACACGTGACGGCCGCCGAGGGGCATGTGGGACTGGCGGGGACGCGTGAGCTTGCGCCAGGCGAGAACATTGTGGCGGCGGGAGCCGAGGCGCGGGCTGGAGCGATAGTGGTTCCCGCGGGGCGGCGTGTGAGCGTGACGGAGATTGGCGCGGCGGCGGCGTGCGGGGACGCCGAGCTGACGGTGTTTGCCAGGCCGCGGGTGGCGATTCTGGCGACAGGCGACGAACTGGTGGAGGTTACGGAGACGCCGGGGGCGCACCAGATTCGTAACTCGAACAGTTACTCATTGGCGGCGCAGGCGCGGGCGGCGGGAGGCGATCCGGAGATTCTGCCGATCGTGCAGGACGATGGCGGGGCGACGGAACGGGCGATTCGGGAGGCCTGGGATTGCGATCTGGTGCTGCTGACGGGCGGGGTCTCGATGGGGAAGTTCGATTTCGTGGAGCGGGCGCTGCTGGCGCTGGGCGCGGATTTTTTCTTTACGGGGGCGCGCATTCAGCCGGGCAGGCCGGTGGTGTTTGGCAAACTGGCGACCGCGTATTTCTTCGGGCTGCCTGGGAATCCTGTTTCGACGATGGTGACATTCGCATTGTTTGCAGCGCCGCTGCTGCGGGCGCTGGGCGGCGAAAGCGAGTGCGGGCCGAGGTTTGGGATGGCGCGGCTGGAGGAAGAGGTGCGGGTGAAGGCTGGCCTGACGCGGTTTCTGCCGGCATGGGTGGAAGGCGATGTTCGCGGCGCCAGGGTGCGGCGGATTGCGTGGCAGGGATCGGGAGACTTAGCAGCGGCGGCGAAGGCGAACGGATTTCTGGTGGTTCCGGAGACGGCGGAACTGCTGACGGCGGGAGAGATTGTAACTGTGCTTGAGATTTAATTGCGGCGAGGCGCGCTTTTCAAGGGAGGCGGTAGGCGCGGGCTGCGGTCGAGTGGAAGATTGCCTGACGTTCGGCGGCGGAAAGGTTCTCCGCGAAGCGCTCGACGGTGCGGACCCAGCCGAGGTAGGTGGTGGCGACGCGGCAGACCGGCCAATCGGAACCGAACATGAGGCGCGCGGGCGTGAAGGCTTCAAGCGCGGTTTCCATGTACGGCAGAATCTGCTCCCAGGACCAGGTTGCGTAGCCGGCCTCGGTGACGACGCCGGAGAGTTTGCAGAAAACGTTGGGGCGACGGGCGAGGTCGGCGAGATGGCGCGCCCAGGGCTGGAGCGAGCCGCCGCGGATGGGCGGCTTGGCGATGTGATCGAGGACGAAGACCTGGTTCGGGTGTCGATCGACGAGGCGAATGGCGGCGGGCAGCTGGTCGTGAACGATGAGGATGTCGTAGGTGAGATTCGCGGCGCGAAGCTGCGCGAGACCAGCGTTGAAGTCGGGACGGTCCATCCAGGCGGCGGGTTCGGCCTGGAGGACATGGCGGATGGCCTTGAGAGCTGGATTCGCGGCGAGGGGCTCGAGGAGATTGCCGACGTTGGGATCGATGAGCGGGACCCAGCCGACGACGCCGGCGATCCAGGGATGAGTGGCAGCCCATGCGAGAAGGACTTCGGTTTCGGCGATGGTCTGGCGCGCCTGGACGGAGATGACGGCATCAATGTTGGCGGCGGCGATCTCCGGCGCGAGATCGGCGGGGAGAAAGTCACGGCGGATTGCGGCCATGGCATCGTCGATCCAGCCGTATTGGGCGGGTGTGTAGCGCCAGAAATGGTGGTGGGCGTCGATGCGCATCGTGGGGTGCGTTGGCTCGCGGCTATTGTATGCGCCGTGCCGACGGCCGCGGGCGAGCAGATTCCTGGATCGGACAGGGTTGGGTCAGGAGATCAGTTCTTTGAGGCCAGGAAGCAGCGCGCGGAAAGCGCGGCCACGGTGGCTGATGACGTGCTTCTGGTCGAGGGAAATCTCCGCCATGGTGAGCCGCAGGTGAGGGAGCAGGAAGAGCGGATCGTAGCCGAAGCCCCCGATTCCGCGGGGTGCGTTAAGAATCTCCCCGTCGACGATGCCTTCGGCGGTGAGCAGCACGACGCCATCGCGGGCTGCGGCCAAAGCGCAGCGGTAGCGGGCGGTGCGCAGAGTGATGCCGCGCAGGCGCGACAGGAGATAGAGGTTGTTGCGGGTGTCGACGGAGAGGAAGGGGTCGGGGTTGCGAGGTTCATAGCCTGCGTCTTCGGCAAAGCGCGCCGAGCGCACGCCGGGTTCGCCGCCCAGAGCGTCGACCTCGAGGCCTGAATCGTCGGCGATGACCAGCCCCGGGGTGAAGCGGCTGTAGTATTGCGCCTTGACGCGAGCATTGGCGGCGAAGGTGAGTTCATTTTCGGCAGGCGCGGAGATTGCATCGAGGTCAGGCAGCGGCGCGACGGTGAAACCGCCCTCCGCGGCGGCGACAGAGAAGTCGCGCAGCTTGCCGGGATTGGTCGTGGCAGCGTAGAGAGTAGCCGGCACGGGTTCATTTTATGCGGAGCGGCTGGCGGAACCCCGATTTTCTGAGATCAAAATGGAGAGGGCAGCCTTCGCAGCGGGGCACCCGTCCGCAGTGCGTTTTGCCGATGAGGACGACGAGCGCATGGAATTCGTTGCAGTGGCGAGCAAGGTCTTCAGGGTTGCCGGAGGCTCGATTCGGAGCAAAGGCCTGCTCGGCCAGGGCCTGAATTTCGGAGTATTTTGCGGTCTCCGGCGCAAGACCGTGGCGGATGACGATGCGGCGCAGATACTCATCGACCATCATGACGGGGGCGCCGAGGGCGTAGAGGAGGATGGCGTCGGCGGTTTCGGGGCCGACGCCGAAGAGGGCGAGCAATTGGCGGCGGACAACGGGCGGATTGTCGAGGGCGGCGCGGCGTAAGGCCTCCATTTGGCCGCCGTACTGCGCGTCGAGGAAAGCGACGAAGGCTTTAAGCGCGGCAGCCTTGCGCAGCATGAAACCGGAGGGGCGGATGAGTTCGCGGAAATTGTGTTCGGGGATGGCGCGGAGGCCGTCGAGGGAGAGGATGCCGCGCGCTTCGAGATTGGCGATGGAGCGCTCGACAGATTTCCAGGCGGTGTTCTGGGTGAGATAGGCACCAACGACGACCTCGAATGCGGTTTTGGCGGGCCACCACCGCTGGGGTCCGAAGCGGTCGACGAGACGGTCGTACATAATGCGCAGGCGCCGGGCGGATTTGCGGATTTCGGTGGGAGCGCGGGATGGGGTTTGCGCCGCACGAGGTACGTCATCTTTGGCCATTGTTCTTTCGATCTTAGAATCTCGTGGGCCCGGATTTCAGCGAATAACGTTGGGGTATCGTGGTGTCAGCGCCACATTTTCACGCAGAGGAATCGTCATGAGGATGGGAATTCCAGGAGGCCTGTTCGTTGTTGCCCTATTGATGATCGCCTTTGGTTTGGCTGAAGTGGCGACGGGATTTACTCATCGCTTCCTGGGCCTGGCCACCGCCAAGGTTGTGGTGGCCACCTGTGTGAGCGCTGCAATCGGCACTCTCTACGTGGCCGCCGGAGCACTCGTCCTGACCATGAAGAAATGGGCGGCGGCGCTTGCGATTGCCTTTCTTGTCGCCGATATTGTTGGACGCCTCTCGATGATCGCGACTGGCCTCTATCCTCTGAGTTCCTTCAGGCAGACCTCGGCTATGACTTTGGGCACTTCTCTAGTGGTCGCGTTCGCCGTCTACATCAGATCGAAATGGCCACTTTTTCGTTGATTCAGGCTGTGGCCGCGCACAGGGCACAGCCAGACCTGGTCATCGCACTTGTGAGGGAGCAACTGTGGATTATGTCAATCTGGGCAGGACAGGGCTGAAGGTTTCGCGCATTTGTTTAGGCTGCATGACGTACGGGAGACCGCCGGCGGCGGGGGAACCGAAGGCTGGGCGGCATGCATGGGCGCTGAACGAACAGGAGAGCCAGCCATTTTTGCGGCAGGCACTTGATCTCGGGATCAACTTCTTCGATACGGCGAATGTGTATTCGAGCGGCGCCAGCGAGGAGGTGCTGGGGAAGTTTCTGAAGGGCGCGGTGCGGCGCGAATCGGTGGTGGTGGCGACCAAGGTGCATGGTGTGATGCGTGAGGAGCCCAATGGGCGCGGGCTTTCGCGCAAAGCGATTTTGCATGAGCTGGATGAAAGTCTGCGGCGGCTGCAGATGGATTTCGTGGACCTTTATCAGATCCATCGCTGGGATTATGAGACGCCGATCGAAGAGACGCTGGAGGCGCTGCACGATGTGGTGAAAGCGGGGAAGGTACGCTACATCGGAGCCTCGTCGATGTACTCCTGGCAGTTTGCCAAGGCGCTCTATCTGGCGGACCGGCACGGGTGGACGCGCTTCGTGTCGATGCAGAACCACTACAACCTGCTGTATCGGGAAGAGGAGCGGGAGATGATTCCGCTGTGCCGGGAAGAAGGGGTTGGGGTGATTCCGTGGAGCCCGCTGGCGCGCGGGCGGCTGGCGCGGCCGTGGCAAAGCGGGACAACGAAGCGGTCGGAGACGGACAACTTCGGGAACAGGATGTACGCGCAGACGGAAGAGGCGGACCACAGGGTCGTGGATCGTCTCGTGGAACTGGCGAAGAAGCGGGGCGTGTCGCAGGCATCACTGGCGCTGGCCTGGATGCTCGGGAAGCCCGGGATCACGGCGCCGATTGTGGGGGCGACGAAGCCGCATCATCTGGAGGACGCGGTCGCGGCATTGGGGGTCAAGCTGACGGCGGAAGAGACGGCATCGCTCGAGGAGGCGTACATTCCGCACCCGGTGCTGGGGTTTAGCTGAAAGGCAGGGTGCAGGGATCAGGGTACAGGGATCAGCGTGGCGTTGAGGGGATGACGCTGATGCGGGGCAGGACGATGATGTCGACGCGGCGATTCTGGCTGCGACCCTCGGGGGTGTCGTTGCTGGCGACGGGGTGATACTCGGCAAAGCCGGCCGCGGAGATGCGCGCGGGAGCGAAGTGGTAATCGACGATGAAGATTTTGGCGAGCTCGGTGGCGCGGGCGGTGGAGAGCTCCCAGTTGGAGGCGAACTGGGCGGTGTGGATGGGCACATTGTCGGTGTGGCCTTCGATGCGGATGTCGTAGGGGGTTGGGCCAATTTTGCCGGCAACCTGATCGAGTGTGCCCATGGACTGGGGATGGGGGAGAGCGACGCCACTGTCGTAGAAGCCGGTTTCACGGAGAGAAATTACCAGGCCATCGCGTCCCAGCTTCAGGGCGACGACGTGTTCGGCGATCTGGGTGGAGAGCAGACTGCTGAGTTGCTTTTGCAGATGCTGCAGATCCTGCTGGACCACGGGAGACGCGGAGAGATCGTCGCCGAGCACGACATTGACGGGAGGAACGAGCGACTGCGGGTCGGGGGTGGGGATGGGCTGGTCCTCGACCGGGGGTGGGGCGGGAAAGATTCCCAGGGCCTGAAAGGCGGACTGAATGGAGTGGGCTATTTGGGTTTGCTTGCGCTGGTCAGCGCGGGAGCTGGCAAAAAGGACAACGAAGAAGGCGAAGAGCAGGGTGATGAAGTCGGCATAGGAGACCAGCCAGCGATCATGGTGGACATGGTCGCTGGTCCGGCGCGATTTCAGAAAGCGGGGTTTCATGCGCGTTTCTCCGGGGCTTTTTCGGCATCCCGAGGGGCGCTGCCCTGGAAGCTGGCCAGCTTGATCTCGATCATGCGGGGATTCATGCCTTCGATGATAGAAATGACGCCCTCGAGCGCCATTTCCTGGAGGCGCTGATCTTCGCGGGCGCGTTGCCTGAGTTTGCCGGCGGCGGGGAGAAAGAAGATGTTGGCGGCGCCCACGCCATAGATGGTGGCGACGAAGGCGACAGCGATGCCGCGGCCGACCTGATCCATGTGGTCGAGGTGCTGCATGACCTGGATGAGGCCGATGACGGCGCCGATGATGCCGATGGTGGGCGAGAATCCACCGGCCGATTCGAAGACGGCGGGAATGCGGGCTTCGACCTCGCTGAGGTTGTCGATCTGGACTTCCATGATGCGGCGCAGCTCGGAAGGCTCGGTGCCGTCGACGGCGAGCATGAGGGCCTGGCGGAGGAAGGGGTCGGCCACCTGAGGCAAATCCTGGTCGAGAGAGACGATGCCTTTGCGGCGGGCCTTGTTGGCAAAGGCGACGATCTGGCGAAGAAGAGCTTCGCCGCCGCCGTCTTTATGAAAGAAGATGCGCATCAGGCGCCCGGAGGCGGCCAACACGGTGCGCAGGGGGAACTGGAGCATGACGGCGCCGAGGGTGCCGCCGAAGACGATCATGGCGGCGGTGGGCTGCAGGACCTGACCGATATGTCCGCCTTCGAGGAGCAGGCCGGCAAGGATGCCGGCGAGCGCCAGGAGAATGCCGCCAAGGCTGCTCGCGTCCATGGAGTTAGTCCTGTGGATGCCGGGTGGATGCGGAAGAGGGAGTGTTCTGTTCCGGGACGCGGAGGGGTTCCGGAGCGGGCATGGAGGCGAGAGCCTGCAGATACGGAGCCGCTTCGCCGAAGACGCGGGCGCGCCAGGCGATGGTGCGGTTGACGACCTCCTCGCAGGATTCGAGCACGACGATCTTTTCGCCGTTGACGAGGGTGAGCATGGTGTCGGGCGAGGATTCGGCGTATTTGATGAGGTCGCTGTTGACGACCAGGGGATTTCCGTTGAGCCGCGTGAGGTGAATCATGGCTGGGCGTCTCCTCGCCTTTTCTCTTTGGTTTATCGGCGGAAGGAGGGGGAGGTTGAAGGGGCGCAGAGGGAGCGGGCGCGGGCGTTGATGGCGTTTCGATGGGTGCGACGGGTGCACGCGGGTGGCCAAAGCAGAAATCGAGAGTAACGGGGCGGGTGGAGGGGCCGATGAAGACAGTGAGTCATGCGGTTCCCCGGAGCCGCGGTGCCCAGAGGGCGCCGTGCTTTGTTCAGGAACCCAAATTCACAAGGAGAGAATTATGCCATTAGGAGTCCTGAACAACATCTCCGCGATCTACGCGGAGAATAACCTGAACCTGACCCAATCGAGCCTGCAAAACACGCTGACCCAGCTGTCATCGGGTTCGCGCATCAACTCCGGCGCGGATGATCCGGCCGGCCTTTCCATCGCCAACGGCCTCGAGGCGAACTCGGCGGCACTCACACAATCGTCCAGCAACGCCAGCGAGGGTGTTGGCTTTCTGCAGGTAGCGGACGGGGCGCTGGCCCAGGTGACGAGTTTGCTGACCAGCGCGGTGACGCTGGCCACGGAAGCCGCGGGCGGAACGTTGTCGAACTCCCAGATGAGCGCGGCGGACCAGGAGTATCAGGATATTCTGTCGCAGATCGGGACGATCGGCAGCACGACGGAATACAACGGCATTCAGGTGTTCAGCGGCGACCAGACCACGAGCGCGCTGACGTGGGGAAACACCGCATCACCGTGGACGTCATCGAGCACGGCTTCCTCGGCAGCGGCGACAGCGGCCGCGGTTGCCAGCGGGTCGATCGTGGCGGGCGGCACGACGGCAGGAAGCGCGCCGACGGTGACGCAGACCTACGCCACGCCGGCAAGCCTGGCCTGGACAAGCAGCGGCGGCGGCACGGTTCTGACCAGCGCGGCCATCGTACCGGGCGCGAAGCTGGCGGGCGATCTGGAGTTCACGCCGACGGTGAACGGAGCCGCAGGCACGCCAATCAGCATCGATCTGAGCACACTGAGCGGCAGCACGCTGAGCGCTCAGGCAACCAGCCTGGCGACGGCTTTGAATGCAGCCGCCGGCAACAACGACACGGACTATACGGTGACGGCCAATGGCAGCGACGAGCTGGTGGTCGGGCTGGGTGCTTCAGCCGCCGGCGACAAAATCACCGCCATCGGGTCCGGCTCCAGTTCCACCACGACCCAGGCAGTTCCGAACGGCTTTACCGTAGCGGTGACTGACGGGGATCTGATCAGCGGCACGATCGACCTGACCGGATCGGGTTCGGGCACGATGCCCTCGAACCTCGTTCTGGACGACGTGAACACGGCGGATTTGCAGAGCGTGGTCAATACCGACCTGAACGGAACCAATCAGAATCCGGACTACAGCGTCAACTACTCGGACGGCACGCTGACCGTGGCCCTGACCGCGCAGGCGGCGACGGACCACATCACGGGTCTGGCAGGAGCCAACGACTCGGGCAGCGCGCTCACCGCGGCTGCGACGAAAGCGGCGACGATCAGCTTCACCAGCGGGGACACGCTGGGCGGCAGCTTCACCATTACTCCGACCATCAACGGAACTGCGGCGACCGGCGCGGGCATCATCACAGTGAACCTGGCAGGGTTGAGCACGGCCAACTCGGGCGCGGCGGTGGTGGCGGCGGTCAACAAGGCTCTGGGCACGTCGGCGGACGACTACACCGTGGGCTACGCCAACAACAAGCTGTCGATCGCGGTCAACGCGGCGAACACCGACGGAGTGGACTCGGTCACCATCGCCAACGGGACCGGCAACAATGCACTGTCGCAGGGGACTCAGGTAGAGAGCAACATCGCTACCGTGGACACCGACATGGGCAACTTTACGCTGACGCCAACGGGCAGCAGCACCACGCCGATCAACGTTTCCCTCCAGGGTCTAAGCCCGACGGGAACGGGGAACGCGGGGCTGCAGGCCGGGATCCAGGCCCTGCTGGGAAACAACTACCTGGTTTCCTACGACGCAACGTCGGACGGAACTTCAGGCGACCTGAACATTTCGGTGTCCTCGACGGGGGTTGCCGCGGGAATCACCGGGTTCACGGTGGCCGAGGCGTCGCAGGCGGCGGCATCGGAGGAGACTCCAGTGACCGGCGGCGTGAACATCTATACCGGGGACGGCACCAGCACGGGCAGCAAGAACTACAACGTGACAGTGGGCACGCTGTCGGATGCCGCAGTAGGGACATCGGACGCGTCGTCGGATATGGGCACCGATATCACCGCGACGGTGGGCGGCGTGACCGGCACGGGCGGGGTTCTGTCCGGCGCCGGAGCCGGCACCAGCCTGACCGGGACCACGCTGACCACCCAGGCCGATGCGGAAGCGGCGCTGCAAACCGTGGATGACGCCATCAATGCCGTCGCGTACCAGCGCGGCCAGGTGGGCGCCAACATCAACACGCTGACGGCGGCATCGAACATTGCCAGCGCGCAGCAAACCAACATTACTTCGGCAGAAAACACGATCACGGCGACGGATTATGCGTCGGCGACGTCGGACATGTCGAAGTACGAAATCCTGACCCGGACCGGCATCAGCGCTCTGGCGCAGGCGAACAGCACACAGCAGATGGTGACCAAGCTGCTGCAGTAACCACTGCGCCAGCCTCACCGGCGGGGAGCTTCGGCTCCCCGCTTTTTCTTAGAGGTTTCTCAGGTTGCGGGGTCAGGAGGGGTGACGGGGATGCATAGATAGGGAGCGGGTAATGAATGCCCGGAAAGCGACGATAACACAGCCATGGGAAGCGTCGGCATCTCCTTCGGCTCCCCGACCAGCGGTCAGGGTTTCGATGTATCGACCACGGTGAGCCAGATTGTGGCGAATCTGCAGGCGGTGGAGACGCCGTGGCAGAATCAGCTGACCACGCTGCAGTCGGAGGACACGGCGCTGACCGGTATGGGGACGGATCTGAGCTCGCTGTCGACGGCGCTGAGTTCTCTGAACAGTTTCGATGGCGCTTTTGGGGTCATGGAAGGGTCGAGCTCCGATAACTCTGTGGTTGCGCTGACCAACGCGACCTCGGCGGCAGTGGCGGGCAGCCATACCATGGTGGTGTCGCAGCTGGCGCAGACGTATTCGTACGCCAGCGGCAATCTGGGCGCGAGCGATACGCTGAGCGGCAGCCTGACGATCGGCGGGCAGACGATCACGATCTCCGACGGGACCGCGACCGACAGCAACGGCAATACGATTCCCCAGAACAATACGCTGTCGACACTGGCTTCGTACATCAACGACGGGGACTACGGAGTGCAGGCGAACGTGAGCACGGATGCGAGCGGATCGGAGCTGACGCTGCTGAGCGACACGAGCGGCGCGGCCGGCGCTGTGACCATCGATTCCAGCCAGCTCGAGGATTCGACGACCGGCGACCTGGTGACCATCACCCAGGCGCAGGAGGGACAGGACGCAGAGTTCTCCGTGGACGGGGTCTCGATGAACAGCACCTCGAACACGGTGAGCACGGCGATTCCAGGCGTGACGATGCAGCTGCTCAGCGCCGCGCCGACGGAAACGGTGCAGGTGGAAATCACCAACGACAACACGGACGTGGAATCGGCGGTGAGCACGTTCGTGAGCGCTTATAACACGGTGGTGGGCGACATCAATACCCAGGAAGGCGACACCTCATCCGGTACGGCTGAGCCGTTGTACGGCAATCCCTCAATGGCCCTGTTGCAGGAACAGCTGCAGGAGGCCCTGACCTTCACGCAGACCTCCGGAGCGATCACGTCGCTGGCGCAGCTGGGCATTACGGTCAACAATGACGGGACGCTTTCCCTGGACACCACGACCCTGGACAGCGCGCTGAGCAGCAATTTTCAGGATGCGATGAATTTCTTCCAGAACAGCAGCAGCTATACGTCGTTCGGGGCGAACCTGACGACGACGCTGAGCAATCTGGGCAACAGCGGACCGGACGGGTTGATTTATCTGGCGCTGGAGCAGGATTCCTCGCAGGAGTCGGGGCTGAACGCCAACATTTCCAGTGAAAACAGCAGCATCAGCACACAACAGTCGCAGCTGACGACCGAACTGAATGAGGCGAACTACACGCTCGAGGAGATTCCGACGGAGCTGCAATCGGTGAACGAGCTGTACAGCGCCATTACCGGGTACGACGAGAACCCGGAGGGCTGACGCAGGAAGGCGCGGAGGCAGATGAATTACCAGCAGCAGGCGATTGCCGGGATGAATCCGGTGGAGTTGATTGTGGCGCTCTATGACGGGATGGCGCGATTCCTGTATCAGGCGATCGGGGCGCTGGAAAACCGCGATGCGCGCGGGCGGCGGGTGGCCATAGGGCGGGTGCTGGAGATCCTGATGCATCTGCAGTCGCGCCTGCGTCCGGATGTCGGGGGGAACTCGGCGAAGGCGCTTTCGGAGTTTTACACGGCGATCTTTGCGCTGTGCCTGGAAGGTTCGAGGCTGGAATCGGCGGACCGCTTCCGGGAAGCGATCGGCTGCATCCGCGACGTGCGCGACGCATGGAATGTCGCAGCGCATGATCCGGAAGTGCTGCGCCAGCTGGCAGACGGCGACGGAGCGGCGGGGCAGGTGGCGATGACCCCGGCGGCCCGAATGCCGGCCGCGGAACCGACAAGCTCCAGCTGGACGGCCTAGCCCGGGTTTCAGTGGGTGACGGCGAGCTCTTCTTCGAGCAGCTGTTTCTGGAAGAGGCCGGCATAGTAGCCGTTGCGTTCGAGAAGCTCCTCATGCGTGCCGAATTCGGCGATGCGGCCGCGCACCACGACCGCGATGCGGTCCGCGTGGCGCACGGTCGAGATGCGGTGGGAGATAAGGATAGTGGTGCGGCCGGACATGACGGTGCGCAGCTCCTCAAGGATGCGCTCCTCGGTCCAGGTATCGACGCTGGAAAGGGCATCGTCGAGGATGAGGATGCGCGGATCGCGGAGAATCGCGCGGGCCAGGGCGGTGCGCTGCTTTTGTCCGCCGGAGAGGGTGAGGCCGCGCTCGCCCACCATGGTTTCGCGGCCATTCGGGAAAAGGTCGAACTCTTCGCGAATGTGAGCGGCTTCGGCGGCACTCTGGACCTGTGCGGCGGATGCAGCCGGGACGCCGAAGGCGATGTTGTCGTGGATCGTGGTGCTGAAGAGGAAGGTTTCCTGGGGCACGAAGCCGACGGCGGCGCGGAGCGCGTCGAGGGGATAGTCGCGGATGGGGCGGCCGTCGATGAGAACGCTGCCGGGTGGAGCATCGTAGAGTCGCGGGATGAGGCTGACCAGTGTGGATTTGCCGGAGCCGGTGGGGCCGACCAGCGCGAGGCTGGTGCCGGCGGGAATGCGAAGGGAAATGCCGCAGATAACCTGGGGTGAATTGCCATTTTCAGAGGGGTAAGCGAAGTGTAAATCGCGGAACTCGACCTCGCCGAGAATCTCTGGCTGCGCGGCGATGGGCGCGGCGACGCGGTCATCGATGGTGGGCTGCGCGGTGAGAAG
>JASHPM010000287.1 GCA_030038115.1 Acidobacteriaceae bacterium
ATCGTCGTCGCCAGCTCGGGTAAACCCACCGTGATGGTCATCGGCTCCGACGGCATCGCCCACCAAACCGCGGTAACAACCGGCCTTGTCGACTCGGGGCTTACCCAAATCCTCAGCGGCGTGGGGGCAGGCCAGCAGGTCGTCACCACCGGGGCAGCCTCGCTCGACGACGGCACGCACGTGAAGGTTGTTACGTCGCTTGAAGACTCCAATAAAGACGACAAGCCCGCGGCCGGCAAAGCGGAGGACGAGAAGTGAGCGATCTCACGCCCGCATCTCCGGAAGATTCCTTTTGGCTCCCGCGCTGGGCTCGCAGCATCTTCTTCTTCACCATTGTTCTCGCCGCCGCGGGAACCTTCCTCGCCTTCCGCGTCCCCATTTCCGTCTTTCCGCAAACGAATTTCCCGCGTGTGGTCATCGGCGTGGACAACGGGGTCATGCCCGTGGAGCAGATGGAGGTCACTATCACGCGGCCCATCGAGGACGCCGTCAACAGCGTTCCAGGCCTCGTCACGGTGCGCTCCATCACCAGCCGCGGTTCGGCTGAGGTGAGCCTCTTCTTCAACTGGAACACCGACATGTTCCAGACCCTTCAGCTCGTGAATGCTGCGGTTGCCCGCGTTCAGCAAACACTCCCCGCGACCGCGACGATCACCACCAACCGCCTCACCTTCGCTACGTTTCCGATCCTCGGCTATGCACTCACCTCGAATACCGTTTCGCAAACGCGTCTCTGGGAACTCGCCACCTACGAACTTAAGCCACCCATCAATCGTCTCGATGGCGTCTCCACGGTCGTCGTGCAGGGCGGTCAGGTCCCCGAATTCCACGTCGTCCCGAATACTGCGAAGCTCATTTCCGCCTCGCTCACTATCACCGACCTGGTCAACGCCATCCAGCAGACAAACCTTGTTGAGTCCCCTGGTCTTTATGAGGCGAATCACCAGCTCATCCTCGGCCTGGTCGGCGATCAGGCCTCGAGCCTCGACCAGCTCGCGCAAATCTCCGTCAGGACCACGCCCGCGGGCGTGCCCATCCATCTCTCCGATGTCGCCCAGGTCGTTCCCGCCACGGAGCCTGTCTACACCATCGTCACGTCCAACGGACAGCCCGCTGTCCTTATCAACATTGCGCGCCAGCCTGACTCGAACACCGTCGCCGTCGCCGATGAGGTCGCCGCCGAAATGGCGCAGCTCCGCGCCGATCTGCCCGCCGGCGTCACCATCGCACCGTTTTACGACCAGTCTCACCTCGTCCGCGAGAGCATCGCCAGCGTCCGCGACGCCATCCTCATCGGGCTGGTCCTCGCCGCTGTCATCCTGGTTCTCTTTCTCCGCGACTGGACCTCTTCCCTCGTCGCCGGACTCGTCATTCCTGTAACCATCACCGTTACATTCATCGCCCTCCGGGCCCTGGGCCAGAGCTTCAACCTCATGACCCTCGGCGGACTGGCCGCCGCCGTCGGCCTGGTCATCGACGACGCCATCGTCGTGGTGGAAAACATCGTCCTGCACCGTGAAGCGGGGGAAGGCCGGATCGATGCCATTCGCAAAGCGCTTGCCGAAATTACTCGTCCCCTCATCGGTTCGACGATCACCCCTATCGTCGTCTTCCTGCCGCTTGTCTCCGTCACCGGCGTCACCGGAACCTTCTTCCGCGCGCTCGCCCTGACTATGACCGTCGCTCTGCTCACCTCGCTCGCACTGGCCCTCACCTGGACGCCCGCGCTCTCGCTCGCTTTCCTTCGCGGGAACCACCGCGGCGCCCACGTCGTTCCCATCGACGCCAGCGTCACCGCGCAATCCCAGCACCACCACGGCCTCATGGCGCCCGTTCTTCGCATCCACGAACGCGTCCTCCGTGCCGCGCTCGCCCGTCCTCTCTGGCTTGCCGCTGCCTGCGGCGTGCTGGTTATTGGCGTCTACTTCGCTTACCAGGGCCTCGGCTCCGATCTGCTCCCGGAAATGGATGAGGGCGGATTCGTCCTCGACTACATCATGCCCGCGGGCAGCTCGCTGCAGGAGACCAACCGCGTCCTGCTCCACGTGGACCGAATTCTGCACGACCTCCCCGAGGTCACGACCACCTCGCGCCGCACCGGGTTGCAGATGGGCCTCGCCGCGGTCACGGAAGCCAACACGGGCGATTTCACCGTGATGCTCAGCGACCATCGCAGCCGCGGCATCGAAGACATCATGGAGGATGCACGCCAGCGCATCCGCGCCGCCGAACCCGAGCTGGACATCGAGTTCACCCAGGTTCTGCAGGACATGATCGGCGACCTTTCCAACGCCCCCGAGCCCATCCAGATCAAGCTTTTCTCCACCAACCAGGACCTGCTCAACCAGCTCGGTCCACGCGTCGGCGATGCCATCGCTAAAGTTCCCGGCGTCGTCGACGTTGAAAACGGCATCGACAACACGATCAGCGGCCCGGCCACCACGTTTCAGGTCGATCCCGGCCTCGCCAGCCGTCTCGGCTTCACCACTTCCGAAGTAGCCACCGACGCTACGTCCATCCTCGACGGCGTGCCCACGCCGCAACCGCTCATCCAGAACGGCCGTCCCTACACGGTTCGCGTGCGCCTCGACGACAGCCACCGCGCCTCGCTCGACGCCATCGAGAACACCGTATTCCTGAGCTCAACGGGTAAAATGGCGACCCTCGGCGCGCTGGCCCAGGTGGAGCAGCTGCCCCCGCAGAACGAAATCCTGCGCGAGAACCTGCAGCAGATGGTCACCGTTACCGGGCGCCTCGAAGGCTCCGACCTCGGCTCCGCCATGGCGCGCGTCCAGAAAACGGTTCGCGACCTGCATCTGCCCGCGAGCGTCCGCGTCAACTACGGCGGCACCTATCAGGAGCAGCAGCAATCGTTCCACGAACTGTTACAGGTACTGCTGCTGGCGCTGGTGCTGGTCTTCGGGGTTCTGCTCGCGGAGTTCCGCAACTTCTCCGCTCCGGCGTCGATCCTTGTCTCCTCGGTTCTCTCCACCGCCGGGGTGATCTTCGCCCTGCTGATCACGGGAACCACTTTTAACGTTGCGTCGTTCATGGGCCTGATCATGGTGATCGGCATCGTCGCCAAGAACGGCATACTGCTTCTGGATGCCGATCAGCGCTTCCGCGCCGCCGGCCTCAGCACGCGCGACGCTATGATCCAGGCCGCGCGCCGCCGCCTCCGGCCTATCGTGATGACCGCGCTGGCGGCGATGACCGGCATGCTGCCCCTCGCTCTCGCTCTCGGCTCCGGGTCGCAGATGCTTCAGCCCCTTGCGATCGCCGTCATCGGCGGGCTGCTGATCTCGATGGCACTGTCGCTGATCGTGACTCCTGCTGTTTATTTTTTCCTGGCGCACGAGGGGTGAGGCCAGCCCGTCGAGCTTGACAACGCATACCGGTCCGTCCTATAGTCGTTCATCGTTATATCGATGATCGACTGCTATGCCGAAACGAAAACTGGACCCGCTTCCTTCCGCCGCGTTTCACATCCTTCTCGCCCTGGCCGACGAAGACCGGCACGGCTACGGCATCATGCGCCAGGTGGAAGAGCAGAGCAACGGCCGCATGCGCCTGGGCCCCGGCACGCTTTACAATTCCGTCCAGACCCTCCTCGAAGAGAAGCTGATCGAAGAAGTCGAGCCGCCCGCCGACGAGGACGCTCCCAACGCCGAGCGCCGGCGCTATTACCGGCTCACCTCCGGTGGCCGCAAGCTCGCCCGTTCGGAAGCCGACCGCCTCGCCGGCCTGCTGCGCCTGGCCCGCGCGCGCAAAATCTTTCGAGGAGATTATGTCTGAGAAGATTTACGCGCTACTCCTGCGGCTGTACCCAGCGCGCTTCCGCCAGCGCTACGGCGAGGAAGCCATTCAGCTCCTCCGCGATCGCGCCGGGCACGAACGAGGCTTCTTCGCGAAGCTGCGCCTTTGGTTCGACCTCATCTCCGACCTCGCCTTCTCGCTCCCGCGCGCGCACCGCATGCCGGCGCAAGCCATCGGCCGCGCAGCCGCAGCGTCCTCGAACTCGCTCCCTTCCTTCAGCGTTCTCGAACCGCAGTCGATGCGCCCCGCGGCTCTCGTCCTTGCCTGGATCATCGGGATCTCCGGCGTCGCCACTTTCACTCTCCTGCTCAGGTACGCCGGAACCAATCACACCTCTCGTCTCGCTGTGATCGAAAAGCGTGCGCTCGCGGAAAGAAGATCGACTTCGGGTGGTTTGTTCGCGGAGCCCGCCCCGCCACCCCCGCCGGCCCCCACTGAGACAGCAGGAGCACCCGACGTGAACGCGGCGGCACCGCCCGCAATTCTCCATCGTCGACCCTTCCGAGATTCGGGCCCCGCAACATCGCGAACCGATCCCAGACTCTCTCAGCCTGCAGCCGCACCAGCCAGGATCTCGGGCCCATCGGCGAACAATCTCCAGCCCAGCCTCGCGCAACCACCCGCTCCGGTCATCGCCGTCCCCGTGCTCGGCTCTGGGAGCGAGGGCACCCGTGGGATTCCTGTGCCCGCACTGGAACGACAATTTGGCATCCGGCCTGAGCCGACGAAC
>JASHPM010000288.1 GCA_030038115.1 Acidobacteriaceae bacterium
ATTGGGCCTCGCAATCTCGGAGAAGCGCTCCCATAATACCCCTGACGCAAATCCTCCGGCGACACGCGCTCCGCCCTCGTGACCCAGCTGCGTGCCCGACGGAGTTATTTGGCTTTGGACAAACGATCAACCAAATTGAAGGGCCGAGCAGAAAGCTGATCGCCATCCGCATCTGAAACCCGATCATGCCAGGTCATAACCGCTGAGTCAGGCATCTCGCATCGATCGCTGTTACCCGATGCGGGTCCGCCAGACGCGGTTGTCGTGAAACAAAACAGGCAGCCGCGCAAGGGCTGCCTGTCGCAGATCGGCGATTCCGCTCAGCGCGCGCCCACCGGCTTCGGCGCCCCGGCTTCCAGCTCGCTCAGCCGCTTCGCCAGCAGTTGCTCCAGCTGTACCAGCGCCTTGCTGAACCCCTCTATACCCTCGCTCAGTTTGTCATGCGCCATGCGGTCGGCGGCGTGCATTTTGTCGAAAGTCGCCTTGTCGATGGTCAGTTTTTCGATCTGCATCGCCTTCGCTTTCGCCGGATCGAGCTTGCGTTCCAGCGTGCCTTGCGTCGCGTCCAGCTCCTCCAGAAAATGCGGCGAGATGGTCAGCAGATCGCACCCCGCCAGCTCCGTAATCTCGCCGGTGTTGCGGAAGCTCGCCCCCATCACTTGGGTCTTGTATCCGAATTTCTTGAAGTAGTTGTAGATCTTCGTCACCGACTGTACGCCCGGATCGTCCGCGCCCTCGTAGTCCTTGCCGGTGTCCTTCTTGTACCAGTCGAGAATGCGCCCCACGAACGGCGAAATCAGCGTCACGCCCGCATCGGCGGCTGCAATTGCCTGATGAATGCCGAACAGCAGCGTCAAATTGCAGTGAATGCCTTCCTTCTCCAGCTTCTCCGCCGCGCGAATCCCTTCCCACGTCGACGCAATCTTGATCAGCACGCGCTGCCGCGACACGCCCGCGCTCTCGTACTTCTGGATAATCGAGTGCGCCTGCTCCATGGTCTTCTCGGTGTCGTACGACATCCGCGCGTCCACTTCCGTCGAGACGCGCCCCGGAATGATCTGCAGAATCTTCTTCCCGAACGCCACCGCCAGGTTCTCGAACGCCAGCTTCGTCACCTGCGCGTCTTCGGCATCTTCGCCCAGCTGCTTCTTCGCATCCAGCAGCACGCCGTCCACAATCTTGCTGTACGCGGGCATCTGCGCCGCCGCCGTCAGCAACGATGGGTTCGTGGTCGCATCCTGCGGCTTCACCTTCTCGATCGCTTCGATGTCGCCCGTATCGCCGACCACCGTGGTCATTGCACGAAGCTGCGCCAGTAGACTCTTCGCCATTCCATTCCTCCTGCCTGTCTTTTTTAATTATCCGGTATTTTGGCCCGCGACTCGCACGTCCCCGTCGCGATCTCCGAGAAAATCCGATAAACGCCCGCTGGCGTTTAGATGCCCCAGACAACCATTCCGTCGTCAGCATCAACCAGCGCTCCCAGCTCCCAGCTCCCAGCTCCCAGCTCCCAGCTCCCAGCTCCGGGCTACTGGCTACTGGCTACTGGCTACCGGATTGCTCAGCGTCCCAATCCCCTCCACCGTCACTTCCACCCGATCCCCCGGCTGCATGGGCGCCACTCCCGCCGGCGTGCCCGTCGGAATCACATCCCCGGGCAGCAACGTCATCGCCGCTGTGATGTGCCGCAGCAGCGCGGCAACGCCGAAAATCAAATCCAGTGTCGTCCCGTGCTGCTTCACCTCGCCGTTCAGCCGCGTTTCCAGGGCCAGGCCCGCGTCCGGATCAACCTCGTCCGTCACCAGCGGCCCCATCGGGCAAAAGGTGTCGAACCCCTTCGCCCGCGACCACTGCCCATCGGACTTCTGCAGATCGCGCGCGGTCACGTCGTTCACAATCGTGTAGCCGCGAATGTAGGGCCGCACATCTTCCTCCGCCCCGATCTTTGTCGCGCGCTTTCCCATCACCACCGCCAGCTCGCCCTCAAAATCCACGCGCTGCGAAAGCGACGGAATCCGAATCGCCTCGCCTGCCGCGATCACCGACGACGGCGCTTTCAGAAACAGCAGCGGCTCCTTCGGAACCTCATTGCCCAGCTCCGCCGCATGCTCGCGATAATTCCTCCCGATGCAGACAATCTTCGACGGCACCACGGCGGCCAGCAGCTTCACCGTCGCAAACGGCACCGGCTCAAAACCGTCGCTCGCCAGCTTTGTCCACGGATCCTCCTCGAAGGGCGGCAGCAGCCGCTCGATCCACAGCGTCCCCGCCCGCTCCACCACCTCGCCATACTGCGGCCCCGCATCCGTCTGAAACCGGCAATATTTCACGAACTCTCCCTAACGAGCGATCTCAGCTGCATACTGCAAAGCCTCGAGAACGTCCTCCCTACAAATGTACGGATAATCCCGTAGTAGCTCCTCAATCGTGTGCCCAGCGCATATCTGTCCAGGGATCGTACTCACGGTGACCCGGGTTCCGCAGATGCAGGCTCTGCCACCCATCACCGCGGGCTCACGGCAAATTCGATTCCACTGCGTCATCGATAACCTCAGACTGGTTCCTGCACGCTGCTTCCTGCCGGCTGCCGACCACTGACCACTGATCACTGTTCACTGTCTCACTGCGGTATCTCCTCCTCCACTTCCCCGCTCCGCGCGCTTTCGTTCCCATCCTGATCCACCGCGCTCACCGCGTATGCGTAACGATGCCCTGCCACCACGTTCGCATCCGCAAACGACGGCGGAACGACGAGCGCTGTCCCTGAAATCCTCTCCGCCGTCGTCCCCGCCGTCACATCCCGCCGATACACCACGTACCCCGCCAGATCGGCATCGGTATCCGGCGCCCACGACACATCGATGGCCTTCGCCTGCGCATCGGCAACGGCTGCCACGCCACTCGGCACCGCCGGCGGAAACACGTCCTTCGCATCGATGGTCACCGTGGCCGACGGCAACCCAGCAATCTCCAGCGCGTGCTGGTCCATCTGCACCTTCAGCACCCGCTCCACCCAGTATTTCCATTCGTGGTCCAGCGGCGCATCATGGTCCAGCGCCTCGCCCGAATCGCTCTTGTCCAGATCCACCTCCAGCGTCTGCTCTTCCGGCGGAGGAACCCCATTGCCATGATTGGGGTTCGCAGCGCCCGGTTTAGGCGCCCCCGGCTTGCTCAATAACGCCCGATGAATCCTCATCACCATCTGCGCCCCCGCCGCAGCTGCATCCCAATGCAGCTCCACGCCATCGGCTCGCGTCTCCAGCCGCAGTCCCGTCACCCCCGGCGGAGCCACCCCCGTCGCCACCCACGCCGGATTCGACGGTCCCGCTGTCTTCCCCGCGTCATTCTCCAGCTCCACAACGTAGGTCACGGTTCGCGGCGATCCCGCTATCAGCTCCGCGGGCATTTTTGCCGTAAAATCCGCGGGCTTGTTTGGGGAAAACATCTCATCGCCGGCGGGCTGGCACATCTTCGCATCCAGAACCGGCGACGGCGGAGCCGGCGCTGGCCTGGGCGCCGGTCGAACCGGCCCCTGTTGCGCTGTCCCTGACTGAGCCGCACCCGCTGGCTTGGCCGCCACCGCGGGTTTCTCCGGCACAGCGCCGTTGATCCAGCAGAAATGCGCCCGCTGATCTTCCTTCAGCAACACCTTATCGGTGGTTTCCTTCGGCATGGTCCAGTGCAGGTGGACCTCATCCCCCACACGCGTCGCCGTCAGGTCCTTCACGGGCACGGGCAGCCACAGAGTCGGCGGCTCCGGATTCGCCGCCAGCGCGCATCCGGCCAGCAGGATCAGCCCTCCTGACGCGGCCGCCGCCCACGCGCATCGGGGCCCCCGGCGTGCCTGGTTTTGGCAGAGCAGCAGGCTATGCCTGGTCGGCTGTGACTCGTGCCTGCACTCTCGCCCCACATACCTATTTCGATCGATGCGACACCGCTCCCGGCAGAGACGCCATCAGGTATTTGCCTTCATCCACATCCACAGGCACCAGATTAAACGACGTGATCGCGCCCTGCGCGCCGGTGATCGTTAGTTGCAGGTAATAGGTCTTCCCCGCCTCTGCACTCAGGTTCGCCATCGCATACTTCTCTGAGAGGATCTCCCAGTGCGATTCCCAGTTCACGCAGACGTGGTGCTCGCCCGGAGCCACCGTGAACGCCTGCCAGCTGCTGCCCGCGACCGCTCCGGCCCACGCTCCGTCGATGCCGACGCGAAATGTCTGACTCGTAAATCCCACTGGGTTTCCTGGCTGCGCGATCACCACGCGTGCCTGGCCCGAATCTGCCGCTCCTGCCGTTCCGTCTGGCGCTCCCATCGGCCCCGCCTGTTTGCTTACCGCGAACTTCTCCTTCACCGGACCGCATGCCGCCGTGGCCGCCTTCATCGCCGCCGCATCCTGACCCACCGCGCTCGCCGCAGCGAATAACCCCGCCAGCAAAGCAACCGTCATAGCTCGACCCCCATGCTTCCTTCGTCCAGTCATCGCCTCTCCCTCCGAGGCATGCAGTCGAATCCCAAACCAGCCCGCGGCTTCGACGCATAACCGCCTTTGTAGACGTATCCGCCCGCGTCGGGACCCCTATTCACACCATGAAAAGTTCTTGTGATTCGGGAAACACAATGTTAATTTCACTCATCGCAGCAAATTAGCTGCCTCCTCCGCTGGAAGAGCCATGGACAGTAAGCTCGAAACTTCCGCGCCGCATTTTGAATCCGTCCCTGCCGCCGCCCACTCGGCCGAAGCCTTCATCGCAGAAAAACGCATTGGCGAACGCATCCGCCGCCTGCGCCTCAAGCGTTCCATGGGGTTGGTTGAGCTCGGACGCCACACCGGCCTCTCGGCCAGCTTTCTCTCCCAGCTCGAGACCGGCCGCGTCGTCCCCACGCTGCGCAATCTCGCGCGCATCGCCATGGTCTTCGGCCGCGACCTCTCCTACTTCTTCGAGCCGGAGCCGCATCCGCTCTTCCGCCTCCATCGCCGCTCCGAGCGCGTCCGCCTGCCCCAGACCGGCGTCGACGATCCCACCTACTACTTCGAGAGCCTGGCCTACATGGTGCCCGACCGCCAGCTCGACCCCTACTTCGCCGAGTTCGTGCCCCTCAGGAAAAACGCCGAGATGCGTCCGCACGTTCACCCCGGCTACGAGTTTCTCTATCTTCTCCAGGGCGAACTGGAAATCCGGCACGGCGACCGCACCCACGCGCTGGAGGGGGGCGACAGCGTCTACTTCGACGCGGCCACGCCCCACGCCTACCGTTGTACCGGATCAGCTCCCGCCGTCGCGCTCATTGTCACCATGCATCAGGTGGGGCCACAACCGGTGGCAGCTCCGCGTCCCGCCGCTCCCGCCGCTCGTTCTACAGCATCCGCGCCCCCACCGGAGACTGAACCGTAGCCGCACACACCGCACACCAGCGGAAATCGGCGAATAGTCGCCGGCTCCAGCCGCAGGCTCCCGGCTCCCAGCTCCTGGCTCCCGGCTGTCTCTGTGCTCTCTGTGTCCTCTGTGGTGAACTTTTTCCCGTTCCCAGCCACAGGCTACAGGCTGCAGCCTGCGGGCTCCCGGCTGTCTCTGGGCTCTCTGTGTCCTCTGTGGTGAGCTTTTCCGGCTACCGGCCCAGGCTACCGGCTGCAGCCTGCAGGCTCCCAGCTCCCGGCTCCCGGCTCCTCTTACAGCAGCCGCGACCCCACCGGAGCCGGAGCCGTAGTTTCGCTCAGCTCCTGGCGCGCCGAGGTCCGCGGCACCGTGAAGTAGAACGTGCTCCCCTTGCCCACGACGCTCTCCGCCCAGATGCGTCCCCCATGCTGGCGCACGATATTGCGGCAGATGGCCAGGCCCAGGCCCGTCCCCCCCATATCGCGCGAATCCGACGCGTCCACCTGCTGGAAGCGCTCGAAGATGATGTCCAGCTTCTCCGGCGGAATCCCGCGCCCCCGGTCCTCGACGGAAAGAATCGCCTCCGTGGCGCTTTGCACGCGCGCCCGCAGCGTGATGTCGCTGCCCGCCGGCGAGAACTTGATCGCGTTGCTGATCAGATTGCCCAGCGTCTGCAGGATGCGGTCCTCGTCGACCCACAGGGTCAGCGGCCCGGAGTCGATCTTGAACCCGATCCCGGCTTTCTGCGCGCTCGGATGCTGCAGATCCGTCGCCCGCCGCAGCAGATCCCTGGCCTCCACTTCCTGGAATCGCATCGGCAGCCGCCCCGCGCCCATGCGCTCGAAGTCCAGGATGTCGTTCACCAGCCGCACCAGGCGGTCGCAGTTGCCGATGGCCACATCCATCATCTGCGCGCGCTTCTCCGGCCGCTTTTCGAGCGCCCCTCCGGCAATCAGTCCCAGCGCGGCGCGCAGCGCCGTCAGCGGCGTCCGCAGTTCGTGGCTCACCGTCGATATAAACTCGTCCTTCATCCGGTCCAGACGCCGCCGCTCCGTCACATCCTGGAAGGCCACCACCACGCCCGTCACGCGCCCGTTGGAAAGCATGGGGCAGGCCACATATTCCACCGGAATCGGATGACCGTCCTTATGCCGGAAGACTTCGTCGCGCGCGCGAATCGGTGCGCTCGAACGCCGCGCCGCGTAAATGGGGCTGTCCTCGATGCGGTACACCGCGCCATCCGCGCGTGCGTGCCCCAGCATCGCCAGCAGATCCTTGCCTTCCATCTCCTCCTGCGTGTAGCCCATCATGCGCGCGCCCACTTCGTTTACGAAGATGATGCGCCCCTGCATGTCCACGCCGTAGATGCCGTCTCCCACCGACTCCAGAATCGATTCCCGCTGACGCATCACCGCATGCAGCTTGTTCTCGGCGTCCGTCTTTTCCGTCACGTCGACGCCGTGCCCCAGCACGAAGGGCGGCATGTCCGGCAGATCCAGAAGCCGGTTGCGCCACGCAATCACGCGCACGCCGCCGTTGCGGTGGCGCAGGCTCAGCATGCCCTGTTCCTCGCCCGACGTCGCAATGCTGCGCAGATACGTTTCGAAGCTCGCCTTCTGATCGTCCGGCACGTAATCCATCAGCCGCTTGCCCACCATCTCCTCGGTGCGATAGCCCAGGCTCTCCGCCGCGTTGGTGTTGATCGAGAGGATCCTGCCTTCCAGATCGTGCGTGCACACCACGCCCAGCGAGCTTTCCACCAGCTGCCGGTAGCGCGCTTCGCTGGCGTGCAGCGCCGCGGTCGCCTCCCGCTGATCGGTGACGTCCACCCCCGTCATGATGATGAAGTTGATGCCGCCCAGCCCATCGGTCAGCGTCGTCGTGGTCCACGCAATGCGCCGCCGCCGCCCGTCGCGCGAGAGCCAGTGCAGTTCCGTCGGTTCCCGCCGCGCGTCGCTGCGCGACTGCTCCAGCAGATCGAACGCCACGGCCCGCTCTTCGGTCAGAAACAGCTCCTGCGGAAACGACCGCCCCGCCAGCTCGGCAAATGTATACCCGGAAATCTCCTCGCAGGCGCGATTGAACCGCACAATCCGCCCCGCCGTGTCCACCACCAGCACCAGCGCGCTCATCGTGTCCAGCACGGCGGAGACAAAATTCCGCTCCACCGTCAGCGCCCGCTCGATCCGTTGCCGGCTGCGCAGCGAGTGATCCTGGCCCTTGGAGTGGATCGAATACTCCAGCCGCATCATCACCTGGCGCGCCAGCACTCCCAGGATCGATGCATGCTGCTCCGTAAACTGATTCGGCTTGGGCGACAGCACCGCCAGCGTGCCGATTCCGCCCTCCGTGCTCACCAGCGGCGCCGCCAGATACGAGCGGCAGTGCACCGCCCGGGTCAGCGGAATGCCCCGCACCGGAAACCGCGGCTCCATCGCCGCATCCGCAATCAGCAGAGGTTCCGGTTCGAGGATCGTGTACTGGTCGGCGGTCGCCAGCCGGGGAATCTCCGTCCCCTGGAAACCGAAGCGAGACTTGAACCACAGACGATTGGCATCGAGGAAACCGAGATACGCAAACGGCGCGCCCGTCACCTGCGCGGCCACGCGAACAATCTCGTCAAACGCCGGGTCGGCCGGCGTGTCGAGAATGTCGTACTCCTGCAGGGACTTCAGCCGTTCGGCTTCACTCCACTGCGCGCTGGTAGCCAGGTAACTCATCCCTCTCCACAGACTCCGGCGAGTCCGGGATTCCCCTGATGCGGTGCTAGCGCCCGTCTCCCCTATGCCGGAGCGAATACGAGCATTGTTGCAGAGTATTTTCGCCTCGGCTCTGCCCCGTTTGGGTGATGCCAAGTCCTTTTATACGTATCGCTTACGGTACTTTCCGCTGGTAACGGACCGGCTGGCCTTATCCATGCACTACGGTAACATAAGCGTAATCTTCTGACCCGAAAATCGGTCATTTCACCCGGCAGCAATCCTCCGCGGGACCCTCGTTGCTGGCATCCAGCGCCACCTTCCACTCGCCATCCTGCTGCTTTTTCCACACCGTCATATAGCGGCCGGTCATCTTCACCGTGTTCCCCTGCGCATCCTTCGAAACCCCTTCATAGTGTCCCCAGGTAAACCCCATGTCCCCTGCCGGACCCATGCGCGCCCCTTCCGGGGTCCACGTCAATTGATAGACGTCCGGCGACCAGGTTGCGGCAGCGGCGATCGCGTCGTGTCCCACCACCGGCGCTTTTCCGTTGCCCAGGGTCACGGCATCGGGAGCAAACCATGAGCTGAAGGCCCGGCCTCCGCCCTTCGCCGTATCGGCGGCAAACTTCGCCTCGAGCTGGTACAGGAACTCGATCTCCGGAGTCAGCCCCGGATTCGTCAGGACACTGCCGCTCTGGCTGGCCGGTGGCTTCGGCGCCGGCGGCTCCAGCGTCTGCGCCGGCGCACCGCAAATGATCGTGCACGCAAGCAATCCGATACTGAGAAAACCACGCATTCCAGCAGAATAGACCAGCACAGCCGGCGATAATCAAATGCGGCCGCTGAAAGACCGCTTCTTAGGCTACGGGTCAGATTCTTAGGCTTCGGGTCAGATTCCTTAGGCTACGGGTCAGATTCTTAGGCTGCGGGTCAGATTCTTAGGCTACGGGTCAGATTCTTAGGCTGCGGGTCAGATTCCTTAGGCTGCGGGTCAGATTCCTTAGGCTGCGGGTCAGACTCCTTAGGCTGCGGGTCAGACTCCTTAGGCTGCGGGTCAGATTCCTTAGGCCCCCGCTCAGCCTGCAAATGACCCACGAAAATGAACGGCGCCCAAAAACCACCCACTGTGGCCCTGCCAGGTTCACCCCACAGCAAGAAGCTGACTCCCTTGCCGCCAGTTCTTCAACAGATTAATTCTGTGCCTCTGCCCCAAGGTACCGTCTCCTTATCCCATTTTGGGAAAATCCAGTTCCAAATCGGCACTTGGCGAGCCCCCGTGTACTCTTTTTGTGACATGGAAACCCCCAGTCGCAAGCCCAGCATCTCCACGCCGATCGTCATCGGCCTGGTGTTCTACGCCGCCGCCGCTGCCTCCCAGCACTTCTTCCCCGCATCGCGTCCCGCCGCCATCGTCATTCGTGTCCTCGCGCTTGCTCTGCTGGCC
>JASHPM010000289.1 GCA_030038115.1 Acidobacteriaceae bacterium
CAAATGTGAAGCGAGTAAAGCCCATCGCGTACAGCCCAGGCAAGAGGCACTCGTCCGAATCGGACGAGTGGACGAGGACGCCCATGGGGACTCATAATCGACAGCAGATGCGGAATCAGCCCCATTCAGCCAGTCTCCGGCGAGGAGGCAAAGTGCATCCTGAATCTTCGCTGACCGCGACTGGTATGACCACGCCGGCCCAGCCGTCCGATTCGGATCACACGTTTAAGTACGGGCCGCAACCCGCGCTCGGACCCCTGGCGGACCAGCTCGCCCACACCCTCCAGCTGCGCCGCATCGAGGCCGGCAAGACCATCCTGGATCGGGCCCAGCCCATCCTGGCGCAACTCGATCCTGCCGATCCCCAGGCCACCCGCTTTCTGCTCGTCGTCGCGCAATGGGTGGACGTCGGCTACCGCGATTATCGGTTCCTCGACACTCTGCTGGAGCGCTTTCCCCCGGAATTCCGCCGCGGCCTGGCGGTGGACGACTATCTCCGCCTGCGCATGGTCGACGCTTTCAGGGCTCTTTCCGTCCAGGATGTCGATGCCGCCATCGATTCGCTCGACCTGGTGCTCAGAGCCGAGCGCGATCTGCCCGACCCGGGCCTCAGAACCCTCGCCCACTTCTGGAAAGGCCGCGCCCATCGCAAGAAGGGCGAATATGAGACGGCGCTTCTGCATATTGTCCACGCCCGCGAACTCGCCCAGAAAGCGCACGACGAGGTTTTCACCGCCGTCATTCAGATTCAGGAAAGCTGGCTGCTCTTTCAGAAGGGCTTGCGCAAAGACGCGCTGCGCCTGCTGGCCCACGCCGAGAACATCCTCAAGGCTACCGATCACTACGTTGCCCTCGGCAATATCGAATCGGCGCGCGGCCGCATTGTGCGCCGCTCCGGCCAATACGCGCGCGCTCTCGAATATTTCGGCCACTCCCTTGCCCTTTACGCCCAGGGCGACCCCAATCATCTCAACATGGCCCGTGCTCTGGTGAACGCCGCCTATGTGCGCAGGTTGCTGGCGCTCCAGCTTCGCAAGAAAATCGACAGCCGCTCCCAGGCGGGCAGCGCGCCTTCTCCGCAGGACGGCGAAAATCCGCGCGCCCGGTACCAGCAGATATCCGAGGCGGCGATTCTCGATCTGAAGCGGGCGCGGGAGATTTATGCGCTGCATGCCCATGCCGGCGGAACCGGAAATGTGCTCCTCAATCTCGGCTATCTCTACCTCGACCGCGGCGACATCGACCATGCCGCGCACGAAGCCCGCGAGGCGTACCGGCTGGGGCTGGAGAAAAACGACCATATTCTCATGGCCCGCGCGCGCATCCTGCAGGCGGCGGCCGAGAACGCGCGCGTGGAAGAACAACTGGGTGAGGATGTGGACATGGCTGTGCACGCCCATCGCGCAAAACAACACAGCGAAGAGGCGCTCACCCTGGCGCGCGGCACACAAAACCGGCGCCTCGCCGCGGGAGCGTGGATTGCGCGCGGCATGACCGCGGCCAACGACTTTTTTCAGGATTGGGAACTGGCTCGCCGCTGCTCCAGTGAGGCCGCCGGCCTGGTCGCGCCCGACGAGGCCGATCACCTGGCCGAGGACCTGGCCGCGCTCAAATCCCAGATCGTGCAGGCCTCCGGCATCAGCGATACCCTGCGCTGCTGGTCCGAAGGCATGGTGGGCGACAAGTCATTCCAGCAAATCACCGAGGAGTTCGCCGAGATTGTGATCCCCAGGGTGTGGCTGCGCGAGGATCGCAAAATCTCGCGCGTTGCCGAGCGCCTGTCCGTTTCCCCCAAGAAGGTGCGGCGCATCTTGCGCAATGCCGGCCTGCGCGGACGCGGCTAATTCGATCCCGCGACTCTCACCGGCCTTTCACGCTGCGGAAATACTCTCGTCGACGCCGGGTGCCCCATATCTGCCCGGTGTTGGCAGATGTGGGATTCCACGCCGGGTGCCCCACAACCTGGCCTGAGCGAGCGAAGCGAGTCGAATGGCTCTGCCCGCCTTTGGCAGATGTGGAATACCACGGCTCCTGCTCCCCTCATCAGCCGCACATCCATCCGTCGCGAAGCGGCGGATACGGTAAAAGCCCCGGCCTTCAGGCCGGGGAAATCAGCTTCCCTGAAAAAGGGGCTTTAGCCCCGGCGGCAACCTCTCACGCCGGCTTCCTGCCCTTCCGTCCCACCCCCCGCAAACTCACCATGGCCGGGCGCCCCACAACCTGGCCTGAGCGAGCGAAGCGAGTCGAATGGCTCTGTCCGCCTTTGACAGATGTGGGATACCACGGCTCCTGCTCTCCTCATCAGCCACACATCCGTCCGTCGCGAAGCGGCGGAGACGGTAGAAGCCCCGGCCTTCAGGCCGGGGAAATCAGCTTCCCTGAAAAAGGGGCTTTAGCCCCGGCGGCAACCTCTCACGCCAGCCCCTTCCGTCTCAACCCCCGCGAACTGTCCGGCCGAACCGTAACCGGCTTCTTCGCCGGCCGATAAAACTTCCCCATCTCCGCCCCGCTCCAGTCCAGCACTTCCGGCATTACCGATACATCAATGTCGGCGTCCTCTTTCGCGGAGATAGCGGCGATCTGGCGCTTCTGCTCTTTCGTGAGCTCCTTCATGCCTCCACAATAGCTCGCACCACCACAATCTCATCAAAAAAATAAGGTGTCATCCTGAGCGAAGCATCCGACTACGTTGCGCCCGTCTTTGGACGCAACAAAAAATCAAGACGCGAGTCGAAGGACCTGCATTTCTTGCTCTTTGCCGAGCTTCCTCATACACCTTCCTTTATTGGGCGGCCATCATGCGACCCGGGCTAGCCAAACCCGCCTGCTACCTTCTCGGCTCATACCGCAGCGCCACCGCCCCCGAGCCCAGCTCCAGCCGGCTCACCAGCTTCAGGTCCACATGCTTCGATAGCCCCGCGAACAACGTGGGCCCATGGCCCGCCAGCCTGGGGTGCACCACGATCTCGTACTCATCGATCAATCCCAGCTCCGCCAGCGCCAGCGGAAGCTTCACGCCTCCCGTGAACAGTCCCTTGCCGGGCTGCTGCTTGAGTTCGTGAACGGCCTTCCCCAGATCCCCGCGCACCCGCTCCGCGTTCCAGTCGACCCGGTCCAGGGTGCTCGACACGACGTACTTCTTTGCCGCGTCGATCGTCCGTGCGAAGGGCAGCCCCCACTCCGCCATCCAGTCAGGCCTCACTCCCGTCCGCGCCGGTTCCCGCCACGCTGACTCCATCATTTCGTAGGTCACCCGGCCAAACAGCAGGGCGTCGGCCCGGTTGAGGTTCTCGATCGCGTGACGATGCAACTCTTCGTCCGCGGGAATCGCACGATGATCGCAGCACCCATCCAGGGTGACGTTGATGGAATACCGAAGCGGTCGCATTGCGTAATCATATTGCTTTCCCTGCTCCCAGCTCCTCGCTTCCTGCTCCCCGCTTCCAGCTTCCAGCTTCCCGCTTCCCGCTCCCGGCTCCCAGCTTTCTGTCAACTTTCCACCACTTATCCAAAGTAACTTCGCCTCATTCCATGCCACTTACCGGCCATCAAAGTTGGCCATCCAATTCTCTGGGTCTGGTATTCTGAATATATAGAGTAGAAAAAGAAAAAGGCCGCTCGCCGAGCGGCCTTTTCTGTTCTGGAAAGGAGATGCCGTGCCGCCCGCAATGATCGTGTCCCCCGCTCCCAGCTCCCAGCTCCCACCTACTGGCTACCTGCTTCCCGCTTCCTGCTTCCAGCTCCCCGCTTCCCGCTCCCCGCTTCCTGCTATCGGCTTCCTGCTTCCCGCTTCCTGCTCCCGGCTTCCGTCCCCCCGTTATCGAGCTTGATAACATCGCCAACCCGTTGGAAACAAAGTACCGGCGCAAAGGGAGGGAGGGGGGTGGTACCCCAAAGCCCCGCTGAACTCTACAATGGGAACCGAATCGTCGCCGTGTCCGAAAGTCGGCGTTAGCGGTCCCAATGTACGCAGCTATCTTCAAGGGCTCCACGAAAGTCGTCCTGCTTCGTGCCGCCGTTCTCATCGCGGCCATCGCCCTGCTCGACTGGCGCATTGTCGGCGAGATCCCGCTCGGCTTCCTCTATCTGCTCCCCATGTTGATGGTGGGAAGCGTTCTGGAGCCGTGGCAGATCGGCCTCGCGGCCGCCCTGTGTACCCTGCTGGCCGAACTTTTCGACGACCTGCGCTGGAATCTGCGCTCGGGCATCTCCCGCGACGTGCTCTACTTTGCCGCGTTTTATGGCGCCGGCCTGTTCGTTTGCGAAGTCACCCGCAGCCGCCGGGTCGAGATGCGCCACCTGGATGAGATTGAACATCAAAGCGAAGCCCGCCGCGAAGCCGAACAGCAGCTCAGAATCCTCATCGAGACCAGCCCCGCCGCCATCGTCACCGCGGATTCGGACGGGACCGTCCTGATGGCCAATGAAGCAGCCCATCGCATGCTCGGCGCCGAGCCCGGGAACCTCACCGGCAAACCGCTCCACCGCTATTTCCCATCCCTCCGCAACGCCTCGGCCCCGTCGGTCTCGGCGCAGTTTTTCCGCACCGTCATGCAGGCCCGCGGCCAGCGTGAAGACGGCGAGGCCTTCCTCGCCGATATCAGCTTCTCCACCTATCGAACCAGCGCCGGATTGCGCCTCGCCGCCATGGTGCTCGACGCTTCCGAAGAGCTCCGCACCCACGAAGTTTCCGGGCTGCATCAGTTGCTCACCGGCTCCCGCATCGCCATCGGCGCCCTTTCCCACGAAATCCGCAACTTCTGCGGCGCCATTGCCGCCGTTCATCAGAACCTCTCGCGCGCGGAACAGCTGGCCGGCAACCGCGACTTCGACGCGCTCGGCAAAATGATTGCGGGCCTCGAGCGCATCGCCAACCTGAACCTGCGGCAATCCATGACCGAGGCCGCCGAGGTCGACCTCGCCGCCCTGCTCGATGAGCTCAGAATTGTCATCGGCCCTGCGCTGGAAGAAGAAAACATCGCGGCGCAGTGGGTCGTCGAACCCGGCTTCCCGCTCGTGTGGGCTGACCGTCCCAGTCTCATGCAGGTTTTTCTCAATCTCACCACCAACAGCATCCGCGCTCTCTCTAAGCAGCAACATCGCGCGCTCTCCGTCACCGCGAAGACTGAGGGAACCCAGGCCCTGGTGGAGTTCACTGATACCGGCGGTGGCGTCCTTCATCCCGAGCACCTCTTTCACCCCTTTCAGGATGGAGCCGACTCCTCCGGGCTCGGCTTATATCTGTCCCGCGCTTTCCTGCGCTCCTTTGGCGCGGAAATTCGCTATCGGCCCGTTCCCGGTGGTGCCTGCTTCACCGTCACCCTCAACCTCGCCGATGCGCCCATGCTGGATTCCCCATGAACGAAACCCGCATTGCGATGGTCGACGACCACGGCTTGTTTCGCGAAAGTCTCGGGCGGCTGCTGGAAAGCAACCGTGAGTTCCGCGTTGTCGCACTCTGTGCGTCTTCCGCTGAGGCCCTCGACGCGCTCTCACGGATTGATGCCGACGTTGTCCTGCTCGATTACGACCTCGGCGATCAAACCGCCCTCGCCCTGCTCAACGAAATCCGCCAACGCTGGAACCACCTGCGGGTTCTGATGGTCACTGCCGGCCTCTCCGATGCGGCAACCATGCACGTAATGGAAGCGGGCGCTTCCGGCATCTTTCTCAAGCACAACAATCCCGACCGTCTGATTGCGGCCATCCAGCGGGTTGCCGGTGGAGAGATATGGCTCGACGACAGCTCCATGCATTCGCTGCTGGCCGCGCGCAGTCGCACAGAAATGCCGGGGCGCTCGCACGCCCTCACTCCGCGGCAGGCGGAGGTTCTGCGCGGCATTCTCGACGGCCTCGCGAACAAGGAAATCGCCTGGAAACTAAAGACCTCTGAAACTTCCGTCAAAGCCGTAATTCAGGAGCTCTTTCAGAAGGCCGGCGTGCGAACGCGCAGCCAGCTGGTGAGAATCGCGATCGAAAAGCACTCGTCCGACTGGCTGAAAACAGCACCGGAAAACTGACCGCGATTTCCTGCTCCATTTCCACACTCAGCCTTTGATTTGCACACAAATAATCCCCCGAAGATGCCGGATTCGCATGCCATAATCGGCTGCAACGGGAAGAGAAATCTTCCTTAAGAAGAGAGCAAATTTGCCGCCTCACGAGTTTCGGCAACGAAACTCCTGAGACCTTCCGGGAAACTGGATGTCACATGGCGGTGAAATGTTCTTGCAGCCCATCTTCACCTGGAATCCCCTGGGACAGCGGAGTCGAATCCGCAGCTCCCAACCCGTTCCGGGGACAGAGCTGTAATCGGGTAGCCGAGGCCCGATCTTCAGAAATTCGGACAGAAGGGGCGACTCTCCGCGAGGAGGATCGCCCCTTCGCTTTTGCTCGCACTTTCGTGGTTGTATTGCATGTTGCCGTTTCCCTCCTCTGGTAATCACTCTGCCGATACAACTCCGGTAACCAAATCAGGGTGACTCCCTCCCAAAAAGTGGGATACCACGGTCACTTACCCCTCCCTATAGTCCCAGATAGATTTCAGCCAGGAAGATACAGAGCCATCCGGGCTCACACCTCCTGCGGCGGGGATTATGGAGTGTCTTTGCATATGAAAAGTTCTGCTTTGGTCTCTCCGCGTGTGGCGCTGGGAGTGGGGCTTGTGATGTTGTCCACCCTCTTTGGGGGAACCGGCTGCCTTTCGCGTTCCCTGACCGGGCTCAAGATCCAACCCGGCACGGGCGTCACTTCCGTCGTGCCTGGTGTAACAGCACAGTTCAGTGCCATCGGCACTTACACCGAGGGCGGCCACGCCGCCGAGACTGAAGACATAACCTCCCAGGTGACCTGGTCCACGGCCATTCCGGGCGTCGCGACCATTAACTCCAGTGGCTTGGCCACGGGCGTTACCCCTGGAACCACCAACGTTATTGCGACCATCGCGGGTGCCAGTGGCCAGCTCACCGCCACTTCGGACATTGTGGTCGTCAGCACCTCTGGTTCTTCAGGCGGCTCTGGCTCCGGCTCAGGCTCCGGATCCGGGTCCGGGTCGACACCAACCAGGCTGCTGACCGCTCTGAATGTCATCCCCGGCAACCAGGCTCTCACCGTCACCGGAGAAACTTCGCAGTTTATTGCTATTGGAACCTATAACACCTCTCCGACTTCGGTAGACCTGACCAGTACAGCGAACTGGCAGTCCAGCGACGTCAGCGTCGCGACCGTTGCTACCGCCGGGTCCACCACGGCCGGCCTTGTTACCGCCACCGGCGTCGGATCAGCCACCATTACCGCTCTGGCTACCGGGCCCGACGGCTCTGTCCTCAGCGCCACCGGCACCGTCAGCGTCGCCAGCGCACAGACAGCGCGCACCCTGACGGCGCTCACCGTTACCCCGGGCGAAGAGAACCTGACGACCGTTGGGCAAACCGCTCAATTCTCGGCTATCGGAACCTACACCCAGGCCCCCTTTACTCAGGACCTCTCCAACCAGGTCACGTGGGAATCCAGCAGTCCCGCCGTCGCCACCATCAACACCGCCGGACTTGCGACGGTCACCGGCGTCGGATCCACAACCATCACCGCATACGCAACGGCCACCGGCGTCGTCTCTGCAACCGGAACCCTGACGGTGGCTCCGGCGACTTCCGGCCGCATTCTCACTTCGCTTACTCTCATTCCCTCCTCGCAAACCGTGGGTGAGGTCGGCGAAACAGCGCAGTTCCTGGCCATCGGCACCTACAGTACCGCTCCACTCACCGCCGACCTCACCAATCAGGTCACGTGGGTATCGAGCGATGTTCAGGTGGGCACTATCGACGGGTCCGGCATGGCAACCACCGTCGGAATTGGCCAAACCACCATCACGGCTTTGGCAACCGCCTCCGATGGCAGCGTGATTTTTGCCAGCGGTTTAATGCAATGGCCGTCGACTCAGGTCGACACCGGCGGAACCACGCTCCCCGTCCTCACCATCTACGGTGCGGGATCGGGATCGGGCGCCGTCGTTGGCACCGACGCGGCTTCCTCCACCACTCCGATTAACTGCTCCTACACTGGGCCGTCCAACGCAAACGGCGTTGCGCCGCCCACTGGCCAACCCGGAGCCGGCTGCACGGCCTCCGTTCCCATGGGCACGGTGGTCACGCTTACGGCAACCCCGGCCACCGGCACCGTGTTCGACGGATGGTCCAGTAATTGCGCGGTTGGCGCCACGCCTAATGTCTGCACGATTACCGTCAATGGGAATGTGGCTGTTGGTGCAATCTTTGATCCGAGCCCGAACAATCCGTAGCTTCTGAAGCAGGTTCGGTCACGAAGCGCCTCGCTAAACAGCAGGCGCTTTGTACTTTCCGCATCAAAAAAATCCGCGCGATTGCCCCTCGATCCGGATCCGGCCCACCCCGTAACGAATTCATAATGGGAACCTCCCGAATACACACCCCCGTGTATGATCACAGGTGACTTTCGGTACACTGGACCTCCTGTGGAAAACAACGCATGGAACGGAACGAACAGAAATACGCGCAAGACCTCTATGAAAGCCTGACGGCCCGCTTTGCCGAGATTGCTGACCAAACCCAGATCGCCATTACCGGTGGGGGCGTTCAGTGGAGATGCTCCGCCCAGCGTGGCGCCCGATCCTGCTGGGTCGGCTGTTTTGAGGTCGGCGGTCCCGAATTCCTCACCTTCTTCGAAGAAACCGGAAGGAAAATCGCCATTGGGCGAACCTCTTCGTGCCGCGAGACGGTCGATGCCATCTGGCACTGGCTCGACGCCGCCCCGCTCGATGCGATGTATCGGCGCTTCTGCTTCGTTGACCGGGAGAAACGTCAGCTCATTTCCATCCGGGAGTCTGTGCTGCAAAGCTTCCCGAGTCTGGCAACAGCTGCGCGCAATGAGCTGACCGTCACCCCTTCCGGCGTCTCCCACCTTTGGTTCCGCAACGACATGCGCTCTGCCCATATCCACTTTGCCGGCAGGCACGATTCGCCGGAAGCGCATTTTCACTGGGACGAAAGCGAGCTGTTTCATTTCGATGCTGCGGACGTCGGCGCGCTCTCCGCCGTCCTTTCCCGATGGCTCGCCGCCAATGCGCCCCCCTCCACCCTGCGCAAAGAATTCCCCTGGCTCGAAATCGGCCGTCTCGCCGATTTCTATGAGGCCGGCAATCCGGTGGAAGGGGAATTCATCGAGAGCTGGGATCAAATGGAGAGCGTCTATGCAGGCTCGCGCTTCCCGCCCAGAACTTTGATCCTGCCCTTCATCGCGGAATTGCGGCGAGCCGGCTACGACCGCAAATTGCGCGCCGGCCAGTCGATCTGGTCTCTGATTGTTTCCCGATCCCGCCGCCCTCGCCTGCGTCCCGAACAACCCCTCGTCTCCTTTCAGTTCCGCGAGGCCACCATGGAGGTCTTTTCCAGCGGCGAACCCGAAGAACGAATCTTCGAGATTCCCATCGAGATGTCGGAGACCGTTGAACGCGTCCTCCAGGGGCTTGTCGAACGCCCCATCGACTGACCCTGCGTCAACTTTCCTGACCTGTCCCGCTCCGCGCCTCTCAGGCTGCGTGCCCCGTTCTATACTGGCGTCTGCTGTTTCCGTCCCAGGAGAAGCGGATGCCGTTCTCTCGTCGTGAATTTCTGGGCGGCCTTGCTGCAGCGGGCATCCAGGCTGCTCTTCCCCAAACCTCCTTCGCCATGAGTCTCGACTCTCCTGTGCCGTCAACCTGCCCCTTCCGGCTCGCAGTCATCAACGACGAAATCTCTCAGGATTTTGACCATGCCTGTTCGGTCGCCGCGCGCGATTTCGGCCTGCACTGGATCGAGCTGCGCAGCATGTGGAACAAAAACGTCACCGATCTGGATGCGAACGAGCTGGCCGAGGCCAATCGCATCGTGAAGAAATACGATCTGCGCGTCACCGACATCGCCAGCCCCCTCTACAAGGTCGACTGGCCCGGCGCACCGCGCAAAGACGGCCAGCAACGCGACCAGTTCCACGCCGCCAATGACTTCAGCCAGCAGGAAGCGCTGCTCCATCACTGCATCGAGCTCACGCGCACCTTCTCCACCGAGCGCGTTCGCTGCTTCGACTTCTGGCGCCTCGACAATCAGGCCCCGTATCGCG
>JASHPM010000290.1 GCA_030038115.1 Acidobacteriaceae bacterium
TTCTTCAACGGCTATCGTCCGCAGTTCTACTTCCGGACCACGGACGTGACGGGCGTGGCGCATCTGCCCGCCGGCACGGAGATGGTGATGCCGGGGGACAACGTGGCGCTGGAGATTGAGCTGATCACGCCGGTGGCCATGGAGAAGGGGCTCCGGTTCGCGATCCGCGAAGGCGGCCGCACCGTCGGCGCCGGCACCATCTCGGAAATTATCCAGTAGGGACCAGCCGGCCAGGCAGACGCGCATTGCGCGCGCAAAAGCTGGACGCGGCTACTGAAAATCGCCGCCTTGAAAGGGCAAAAGGCCAAAGATCAAAAGGGGCTTCAGCCCCTGAGGGGACTTCGCGGGCCGGTCAAATGGATGCCGTTCAGGACCACAAAGTCGCCGCCTTGAAAGGGCACGGCTTCAGCCGTGCCGCAAAGGCCGCAAAAAATCAAAAGGGCTTTAGCCCCGGCGGGCCTTCCGGCCCAAAATCCTTCAGAAACGCCGGAAATCAGGTAGGATAAGGAGATGCGGGAAATTGTTACATTGCAGTGTGGCGAGTGTAAGGAGCGTAATTACTCGACGACGAAGAACAAAAAGACGACCACAGGCCGCCTCGAGTTCAAGAAGTTCTGTAATCGCTGCCGGAAGCACACCCCTCACAAAGAAACGAAATAAAGGCGGCACTGAGCCGCCAGCAGCCAGCAGTTTCGTTGCATCGCCGAGAGTTCTGGCCGCTGGCTGCTCACAGCTGCATCCAGGGGCGTAAGCTCAACGGTTAAACTGCCGGTCTCCAAAACCGGACTTGGGGGTTCGAATCCCTCCGCCCCTGCCAGATCAACAGCACCTCCGCAGCAGGGCGGCGATGCCCGTAGCAGAGAAAAAGCGCGGAAAAGAAGAAAAGAGTTATGGCAAAAGCAGCAATCACCAATATCGAGCAAAGCGTTCCCAGCCGCGCCCTCAGTGTGTTCACCCGCAGCCGCGACTTCCTTCGCGACGTCCGCGCGGAAATGCGCAAGGTGGTCACCCCCTCGTGGAAAGAAGTCCAGTCCACCACCACCGTCGTCATCGTCTCCGTCTTCGCTTTCGCCGGCTTTTTCTGGATCGTCGACGCGGTGCTGGGCAACGCTGTCAAGTACATCTACACCTGGATGGGCGCGCTCCAGTAGCAATCAGCAAGAGGATTGAATGGTAATGGCGGAAGAAACACAGAACGAGATACCCACAGCCGAGGGCGCCAGCGAAGGCGCTGAGCCGGCCCAGCCGCAGCTCGCTCCCCCCGCGAACGAGCGCTTCCGGTGGTACATCATCCACGCCTATTCGGGCTTTGAACGCAAGGTGCGCGAGTCCATCGAGACCCGCGTCCAGGCCTTCGGCCTCCAGAACCGCATCGGCCGCGTCATGATCCCCACCGAAGCTGTCACCGAGATCACCAACGGCAAAAAGCGTACCGTCGAGCGCGTCTTCCTCCCCGGCTACGTGCTCGTCGAAATGGATCTCGACAACGACCTCTGGCACGTCATCAAGAACACACCGCGCGTTACAGGATTCCTCGGTACCGGTGACAAACCGGTCGCCCTCACCGACGATGAGGTCGGCTCCATCCTCTTCCGCAGCGACACGTCGAAAGAGAAGCCGCGCCTCAAGGTCAAGTTCCAGAAGGCCGAATCGGTCCGCATCACCGAGGGCCCCTTCGCCAACTTCAACGGTATCGTCGACGAGGTCAACGAGGATCGCGAAACGCTGAAGGTCATGGTCACCATCTTCGGCCGCTCCACTCCCGTCGAGCTCGACTTCGGCAAGGTGGAAAAGATCGCCTAGAGGCAGCTACTGGCTACCAGCTACTGGCGACTGGCGACTGGCGACTGGCGACTGGCGACTGGCGACTGGCTAAGAGAGTTTATTGGTCTTCTGATCACTGATCACTGTTTTCACGAGAGGTTTTTATGGCAGCACCAACCAAAAAGATTGCGACTCAGGTCAAACTCCAGATTGAAGCCGCCAAGGCCACTCCGGCGCCGCCCGTCGGCCCTGCCCTCGGCCAGGCCCAGGTCAACATCATGGAGTTCTGCAAGCAGTTCAACGCCCGCACCCAGGCCAAAGACATGGCCGGCCTCATCATCCCCGTCGTCATCACCGTCTACGCCGATCGCACCTTCACCTTCATCACCAAGACGCCTCCCGCCTCGGTGCTCCTGAAGAAGGCCGCGAACCTGGCCAAGGGCTCAGGCACCCCCAACAAAGATAAGGTAGGCAAGGTCTCCGAAGCCCAGGTTCTCGAAATCGCGAAACAGAAAATGCCCGACCTCAACGCCGCCTCCGTCGAAGCCGCCGTCAAAAGCATCAAAGGCACCGCCCGCTCCATGGGCATCGACGTCGTCGCGTAACATCACGCTGAAATGCGGGCGCATCAGACCGCGAATCCGCCTTCGTCCGTGATCGCCTCAACGTCGCGGGAGCCATGCAGCACGCGCACAATGATGATCTCGTCTCGGCGCGGGAGGTAGTAGATCGCGTACCTCTCGCAGAACGTCACCCGCAGATCGTCTGCGAGCTCGCTACGCCGCGACCCGGACAGCGGAAGCTTCAATAGCTGGCCGAATCGGCCCTCGAATTGACGGAGGGTTTTCGCGGCAACGGACTCGGAAGCCTCGTCCGCCAGATAACTCCAGATTTCAGCCAGGTCTATTTTTGCTTTTTCCGTGAGGCGGATTTTGCGCGTCCGGCGGATAGCTTTCTCCCCAGCGCAATAATGCTCTCCTGATCGAACTCCGTCAGCCTGCCTTTGGTCACGTCCGCCATCCCGCGGTCAATCTCGGCATTCAGATCCGCAAACCTCTGCGCCTCCAGGTCACGCTTCCTCTTCCAGTCGCGCAGTGCCTCGCGGATCACCTCGCTCGTCGAAGCATAGTTCCCCTCATCGACCGCGCCCTTCACAATCCCTGCCATCTCGGCCGGAAGTGTAATCGTCAGTCGTTCAATGGCCGGCATCGGTGCCTCTCTCAAGCATATTTTATCATACTTATGATGCAGATCGAAAACCCATCCATCTGCAGGCGCGCCGTAGAGCTCCCGCATCAGCAGGTCGCACGAGCCTCTATTCCTTGCACCCCACCCCAATTTCGTAGATAATCAATATCTGCGCCTCAAAAGCGCTGTGTCACCAGCACCACGGCCGGCACGCAACATCGCCGTGCGGTGGGAGACGAGGTAGTAATGGCTAAGCCAGGTAAGAGCATTGAGAAGGCGCGCGCCCAGGTGGAGAAGCGCCCCTACCCCCTGCAGGAAGCCGTTCCGCTTCTGCAGAAAATCAAGTACGCCAAGTTTGATGAGACCGTCGACCTGACCCTGCGTCTGGGCGTCGACCCGCGTCACGCCGACCAGATGGTGCGCGGCACCGTCGTCCTGCCCCACGGCCTCGGCAAAACCAAGCGCGTCGCCGTCGTCACCACCGGCGACAAGCAGCGCGAAGCCGAAGCCGCCGGTGCCGACATCGTCGGCGGCGACGAGCTGGTCGAAAAGATCCAGAAAGAATCCTGGACCGACTTCGACGCCCTCATCGCCACGCCCGACATGATGAAATCCGTCGGCCGCCTCGGCAAAGTTCTCGGACCCCGCGGCCTCATGCCCAACCCGAAGACCGGCACCGTGACCAACGACGTCACCGCGGCCATCCGCGAAATCAAGGCCGGTAAAGTCGAGTTCCGCACCGACAAGACCGCGCTCGTCCACGTTCCTGTCGGCAAAATCTCTTTCCCCGCGCAGAAGCTGGTCGAGAATGCGATCACCGTCATCACCAGCGTGGTCAAAGCAAAACCATCGGCGGCCAAGGGCAAGTACATCAAGGGCATTACCATCAGCTCCACGATGGGCCCCGGCATCTCGCTCGACAACGCAGTCGCCGAATCGGCGGCCAAAGCGTAAACGGATTTCTGATCCACCAGCTACCAGCCACGAGCTACCGGCTACGGGCTACAGGCTAGAAGGCATTTCTTATGGCACTGAGCAGACAAAAAAAGGCGGAGAAGGTCGGCGAGCTTGCCAAAGAGCTCGAGAAATCGACCAGCGCCATCATCGGCACCTTCACCAAACTGACCGTCGCCCAGGATTTCGAGTTGCGCAGGACTGTGCGCCAGGCGGGCGGCCGCTATCGCGTCGTCAAAAACAAGCTCGCCGCGCGCGCCGCGCAGGGCACAAAAATTGAAGCCGCCCTCCAGGGACTCAAGGGCGTCTCCTCGGTCGCCTACACCAGCGGCGATCCGGTTGCCCTCGCTAAAGCCCTGTCCACCTGGGTCCAGGACAACGCGGAGTTCACCTTCAAGCTCGGCATCGTCGACGGCAAACTCATCAACGTCGAGGAAGTGAAGGCGCTCGCGACCATGCCCGGCAGGGAAGAGATTTTTGCGAAGCTCCTCTTCCTCATCAACTCCCCGGCGCAGCGTCTGGTCACCGTGCTCAACGCCGCGGGACGCGACCTCGCCGTGGTCATCAACCAGGGTGTTAAGGAAAACAAGTTTGCCGGCGGAGAAGCAGCCGCCAGCTAAGTTTCGCCGAATCGGGCCTCGGTCCGATCCGAAGTTGATCTGTTCACCGCACGGCCGAACTGAACGCTGAACGCCGAACGCTGAACGCTAAGTTACTCCCGGCTCCGAGCCCCCGGCTCCCGGCTGGCAAATTAGATCGGCTGTTCTTCCTCCCCGAGGGGTGCCTGGTCTGGGACACATCGGAACCCTCGAGGCAGTCGGAACGGCAACCGGCAGGCGCAATCCTGCCGGCGAAACAAAAATTTAGACTCACGTGGAGAACACAATGGCGGATCTGCAGCAGTTGGAAGAACAAATTGTCGGGCTTAGCCTCCTGGACGCGGCGGCCCTCGTCAAAAAGCTCGAAGAGCGCCTCGGCGTTTCAGCCGCGGCTGCCGCTCCGGTGATGGTTGCCGGCGGCGGAGCAGCGGCCGGCGCGGCAGCCCCGGCAGCGGTCGAGCAGACCGAATTCACCGTCATCCTCAAGGATGCCGGAGCGAATAAGATCAATACCATCAAGGCTGTACGCGAGGTCACCTCGCTCGGCCTCAAGGAAGCCAAGGACCTTGTCGACGGCGCTCCCAAGACCCTCAAGGAGAACATCAGCAAGGAAGACGCCGAGGCCATCAAAAAGAAGTTCGATGGCGTCGCCACCGTCGAGGTCAAGTAGGCTTCCCGGTTCGGCAAGCAACTTGCCTGCCAAAGCGGAACGCGCTATGATTCTATTTGTGCGTTCCGCTCGGCTGCATTCCAGTTTGCCGGTCTCGGGGCGTAATTCCGTCTTCCTGATCATCCACAAACCGTAATCACGCCCGTCACCGGCGGGCACGGCAGTTTGCGCGCATGAAACAGGAAGTACGAACGTTATCTCCGGCAGGGTTTTGCCGGCGTAATCGCAGGCCAGGCGGCGGACCTGCTCTTACGAATTAGATGAGTGGTCAGGCGGCGCGGGCGAAGGTTTTCAAGCGGCGGGAATCGGACATTCTGTCACTGTACAGTGCACAATTCGGTTGTGGCGCTCGTGGGACTTGCTGTCTCCGCGAGCGTTTTCCCTTTTCCCCGGCGCTCTCCTCTCGTCTCGCTTCCTTCCTTCCGCCCCGTGATCGATGTCCCGGTCCCGTCATTTCCTGACTGGACCGGCAGGCAAACCGGCTACTCCCGCGGGGTCCGTTGACCCGCGTAGTTGCCCAGGCAAAGCGGAAGCGTAACCCCCTTATGGCCTTCCGCGCAAGTGAAAAACGGCACTGCACTCCACTTTTTGTGCGGCCGTAATGCTGGAAGCGTTCCGAACGAGGCGGGATGCCCACGGCGTGGCAAAGCAGATTAACGAGCACAGCGTGACCCGGACTGTTCGCTCGTCTCTTCCTCGCGTTACGGGTCCTGAGGAGTAACGAATGCCTAACGAGAACCGTGCGGTTCGCAGCCGTCTCGACTTTTCCAAGATTCCCACCGCTATTCGCATTCCGAATCTGATCGAAGTCCAGCGCCGCTCCTACGAGCGCTTCCTGCAGATGGATAAGCTTCCTTCGGAACGTGACGACTCCGGCCTGCAGTCGGTCTTTACCTCCGTCTTCCCCATCACCGATTTCCGCAACATCTCCCAGCTCGACTTCGTGGACTTCTCTATCGGCAACTGGGAGTGCAAGTGCGGACACCTCAAAGGTCTCCATCACCTGCGCACCACCTGCGTCCATTGCGGCGCCATGGTCATTACCGACCCGTTCCACCCCGGCGACGTGCTCTGTCAGAAGTGCGGCACCTATAACAAGAACACTCCCGACTTCTGCAACAAGTGCGGCGACCCCGTCGGTCTGCAGCTCAAGTACGATCAGGCGGAGTGCGAAGAGCGCGGCATGACCTACTCCGCGCCCCTCAAAGTCACCGTCCGCCTCACCATCTACGACAAGGATCCCGAGACCGGCGCCAAGTCCATCCGCGACATCAAGGAGCAGGAAGTCTTCTTCGGCGACATCCCGCTTATGACGCAGAACGGCACCTTCATCGTCAACGGCACTGAGCGCGTCATCGTCTCCCAGCTGCACCGCTCCCCCGGCGTCTTCTTCGAGACCGCCAACAACCGCACCTACTTCCTCGGCAAGATCATTCCCTACCGCGGCTCGTGGGTCGAGTTCGAGTACGACCAGAAGAACACCCTCTACGTCCGCATCGACCGCAAGCGCAAGTTCCTCGGCACCATCTTCCTGCGCGCTCTCGGCCTCAAGTCCGACGAGGAGATCCTCCGCACCTTCTACACCGTCGACAAAATCGCCATCAAAGATGGCAAGCTTTTCTGGACCATCGATCCCTCCGCGGAGAAGCCGACGCATCTGCTCGGCGCCAAGCCGGCGCACGCCATCGCCGCCAAAGGCGAGGAAATCGCCCACTCCGGCCGCAAAATCACGCACTCCATCCTGAAGGCGCTCCGCGGCGCGAAGATCGCTCAGGTGGAAGTCGAGGCCGCTGAGCTCGACGGTGCCATGACCGCTGCCGACGTCGTCGACACCTCCACGGGCGAAGTCTTCATGGAGGCCAATCAGGAGCTCACTTCCGACAAGCTGCACAAGATTGTCGAAGCCGGCATCCCCTCCATCGATGTCTTCTTCCCCGAACGCGACGACATGGGCAACGTCATCACCAACACTCTGCGCCGCGACTCCGTCCGCAAGCCGGAAGAAGCGCTCATCGAGATCTACCGCAAGCTGCGCCCCGGCGATCCGCCCACTCTCGACACCGCCACCGCGCTCTTTGAAGGCATGTTCTTCGATCCGCGCAAGTACGATTTCTCCCGCGTGGGCCGTCTCAAGTTCAACATCAAGCTCTACGAGAATCAGGACGCTACCTCCCTCGACCATCGCACCCTGACGCCCGAAGACTTCTACGCCACCATCCGCTACCTTCTCAAGCTGCGCCGCAACATCGGCGTCGTCGACGACATCGATCACCTCGGCAACCGCCGCGTCCGCGCCGTCGGCGAGCTCATGGAAAACCAGTTCCGCATCGGCCTGGTCCGCATGGAACGCGCCATCAAGGAAAAGATGAGCGTGTATCAGGAAATGTCCACTGCCATGCCGCACGACCTCATCAACGCCAAGCCCGTCATGGCGGCTATCCGCGAGTTCTTCGGCTCTTCGCAGCTCTCGCAGTTCATGGATCAGACCAACCCGCTCTCCGAAATCACCCACAAGCGCCGTCTCTCCGCGCTGGGGCCGGGCGGTTTGTCGCGCGAACGCGCCGGATTCGAAGTCCGCGACGTTCACCCTACCCACTACGGCCGTATTTGCCCCATTGAGACGCCGGAAGGTCCAAACATCGGCCTCATCAGCTCGCTCTCCTGCTTCGCGCGCATCAATGAGTACGGCTTCATCGAGTCGCCGTATCGTAAAGTGCGCGACAGCCGCATGCTCGACTTCGTCCAGGTCACCAACGCCGGCGAAAGCGGCCTGCGCGTCGGCGATCACCTCGAGAAAACTGAGGCCATCAAGCTCAACGACAAGCTGCGTAAAGAAAAGCAGCGCCAGATCGAGTACGAACCTTACTCCTTCTACCTCTCTGCGTGGGAAGAGGACAAGCACACCATCGCCCAGGCCAACGTTGAGCTCGACCAGAACGGCAATATCGTCGAAGAGCTCGTCAACGCTCGCAAGCAGGGCAACTTCGTCCTCGTCAACCGCAGCGAAGTCGACTACATCGACGTCAGCCCCAAGCAGCTCGTCTCCGTCGCCGCCTCGCTCGTTCCTTTCCTCGAGCACGACGACGCCAATCGCGCGCTCATGGGCGCCAACATGCAGCGTCAGTCCGTGCCTCTGCTCGTCTCGGAGGCGCCCCTGGTCGGAACCGGCATGGAAGGCGTCACCGCCCGCGACTCCGGCGCTGTGATTCTCGCTCGCCGCAACGGCGTGGTCGACTCGGTGGACTCCGAGCGCATCATCGTCCGCGTTGAAGGCGAGCACCACCCCACCCAGCTCTCGCGTGAGGTCGGTTCGGACATCTACCAGCTCATCAAATTCAAGCGCTCCAACCAGAACACCTGCATTAACCAGAAGCCCATCGTCCGCCAGGGTGATCGTGTCCTCAAGGGCCAGGTCATCGCCGACGGTCCCTGCACCGAGCAGGGCGAGCTCGGCCTCGGCCGCAACGTACTCGTGGCCTTCATGCCGTGGCGCGGTTACAACTTCGAAGACGCCATCCTCATCTCCGAAAAACTCGTGCGCGACGACTACTACACCTCCGTCCACATCGAAGAGTTCGAGATCGAGGCCCGCGACACCAAGCTCGGTCCGGAAGAGATTACCCGCGACATCCCCAACGTCAGCGAACACTCGCTGCGCGATCTGGATGAGAGCGGCATCATCCGCATCGGCGCCAAGGTTCACCACAACGACATCCTCGTCGGCAAGGTCACGCCCAAAGGCGAAACCCAGCTCACCCCGGAAGAGAAGCTGCTCCGCGCCATCTTCGGCGAAAAAGCCGGCGATGTTCGCGACGCTTCCCTCACCTGCCCTCCCGGCATCGAGGGCACCGTCGTCGACGTTCGCATCTTTTCCCGCAAGGGTCAGGAGAAGGACGAGCGTGCCCGTCAGATCGAGGCCGAGCAGATCGCCCAGCTGGAAAAGAACCTCTCCGACGAAATCCGCATTCTCACTGACGAGCGCCTCAAGCGCCTCGAAGGCATCCTCGGCAACAAGGAAGTTCTGGCTGACCTCCATGACGAGCGC